>JABEVL010000217.1 GCA_013043995.1 Spirochaetales bacterium
GCGTTTGAAAGCCCAGGTCAATCCAAGGCAGATATGATGCGCATCAAGACCCTGCCACCCTGCCGGTTCTCATCAAAACTTTTTTTAACTAGCTGAGGTTTAGTCTCACGGCCAACCCGAGGCCCAGCGGTCCCAGGTTGGTCGTCGCGGTTTACTGCCCCGCTTTGGACTTGTAGCGGTCCGCTGCCGCTTTGTAGTCTTTGGCGTCTTTTTTGCCGTGCGACTGGTAAACTCTGTAAGCTTCAAGGTAGCCCTTGGCCAAAAGCGAGTAATCGTCCTGAGAAAGGTGATCCTTGCTCCCGATCAGAGCAGGGATTTCAAGTTTCTGACCCGGAAAGATCAAATCGGGATCGTGAATCTGATTCAGGTTAATCTCGTAGATCGACGGCCAAAGAACGGGGTCCTTGTACCACTTGTCGGAAATCCACCACAGGGTATCCCGGGGAATGACACGATGAATACCCAAAAGCCTCGGCCCTGCGGGGGCCGGTTCGGCGGCAGGGGTAACGGGAGCAGGCGCTGACGTCACGACGACCGGTTTAACCGCTGCCGGGTGGGGCTGGGCCTTGGCAAAAAAAGCAAAGTAGACGGCGATGCTGAGTCCGATCAGGATCACCAGTACTAGAGTGATCACCAACGGACCGTTATTTTTTGCGCTTGTTGAACTTGACATTGCTCCCTCCTGATAACCTTTAAAAGATCGGCACAGGAACAGCCGTCCTTAAGGCACATCCTTATTATGAACCGAAGACACAGAATCCCGCAACACAAGGCACGGATTGATCAGACGGGTCAAAGGAGGTTTTTTGTTTTGTATCTTATCAAAGAGGTAGCGTACAGCCGACAACCCGATTTCTGTCGAATCTTGACCGACGGTCGTCAATCCGGGGTCGGCGTACTCGCCGGCGAGAACGTTGTCGTAGCCTACAACACTCATATCCTGCGGCACGCGCAGTCCTTTTTCCTTCAACGCCTTGACAGAACCCAGAGCCATGTAGTCGTTGGCCGCCATAATCGCTGACGGGAGTTTTTCCGACCTCAGAAGGTCAAGCGTTTGAGCGTAGCCGCTTTTTGTCGTGAAATCTCCCCGAAAAATTTCTAAAAACGGGCCAAGACCTTTTTCAACCATATAATTCTGATAACAACGCTCACGGATCATCGCGACGGGAGCCACTGTAGGGCCTCCGATGTAGGCAATTTTTCGGTGCCCCTTTGACCACAGGTAATCTAGGGCCAGCCTTGTCCCCTTTTCGTTGTCCGTGCTCACAAACCCAACTCCCTCAAGCTGAAAGTCGATGATGCAGACAGGGATGTCCGATGAAGCGATTTCCTCCAGCTGGGGATCGTCGCTCGTCATGCCGATGAAGATCACCCCTTCAACGTGTTTTTCACGGCACAGTCCGATGTAAGATTTTTTTTGGGAAAGTTCGCGGGTCATGGTGAAAAACAAAAGATCGTACCCGTTGGAGGACGAGGCGGTGGCGATCCCATCCAGAAATTCGGTGCCGAAGTTTTCCATAAAATTGAGTTCGCCGCGGCTTAAAAAGAAAACACCGAGGGTGTTGCTCCTTCTCGTCACCAGACGGCGGGCAAAAGAATTGGGGGAGTATCCTGTATCCTGGGCAATTTTTTTGATCCGCTCCTTGGTTGCGGTGGCCACCAGGGGGCTGTCATTAAGACTGCGGGATACTGTCGAATGTGTTACTCCGGCAAGGCGGGCAATATCTTTGATTGTCAATCAATTTCCCTCGTGCACACGTTTGTATATAACAGATAGCTCGGCTACACCCCTAAAGTCAATAATAAAGATTAAATTCCGTTAAGTTTAGAAAAATGTAAAACTAGCATCTTGACATCCCTGAAAAGGGCGTTACAATATCTTTAATACTATTGCACACGTGTGCAATGGGACATATAATCCTAAGGAGGATCCACATGAAGAACCTTTTCAAAGGTCTTTTCACTGTGTCCGCACTGGCCCTTTTGGGCCTGGGTGTTGTGGCTTGTTCCAAGCCAGCTCCCAAGACCATCGACCTTCGCTTGAGCCTGTACAAACAGGAAATCGCGAAGCAGTTCAAGGATCTGACGGATGCGTTCACCGCCGCTAACCCCGGCATCGTGATCAACACCGAAATTACCCCGAACGATGGTGGAGCCGCTCAGGCTGCCGCCGCTGCCGCCGGTAAGTTGCCGGATATCATCCAGTCGCCCGCCTACGCCGCTGACTTCCAGCTGGCCAAGCAGGGTTACGCGGTTGACCTTTCAGCTCTTCCCGTGATCAAACAAGTCGATCCGGATCTTTTGAGCGGAGTCACCTACCAAGGCAAGGTCATCGCTCTTCCGACCGACGTCGGAACGATCGGCATCCTTTACAACAAGGCGATTTTCGCCAAGTACAACCTGAAGGTTCCCACCACTTACCTTGAGCTCCAGAAAGTCGCTCAAGTTCTCAAGAAACACAACGTCATTCCCTTCGCCGGCCTGTTGAAAGAAAACTGGTCCATCGGTCAGTTCATGGAACTCCTGCACGCTTCGATGCTCGGTGCCAAGGGCTACGACGGAGCCACAGGATCGGCCGCAATCGTCAAGTTTACCGACGACATGAACGCCGGGAAAGCCGACTGGGGTAAGGTTGTTGACCTCAAGGAAATGTTCCGCATCATGGACTGGTACCATGCCAACATGAGCAAGAACGCCCTGAACAACTCCTGGAACGAAGAAGTTGCCGAGTTTGCCTCGGGCAAGGCTGCCATGGTCGTTCAAGGTCAGTGGTTCATCAACCCCACCATCGACGCCCAGAAAGCTGCCAAGACCAGCTTTGACATCGGTTTCTTCCCCTTCACCTGGTCCAAC
>JABEVL010000218.1 GCA_013043995.1 Spirochaetales bacterium
CGACTAGAACGTCCGACCTAACGCTTAGGAGGCGCTCGCTCTATCCACTGAGCTAACGGGACGGACATAGGCAATATAGAAAATCCGCGGTTTTTTGTCAAGACAGCCCCGGCAAAATGATGCAGAGCTCGAAAACCGGCGTCGGTACGGGGGGGCGAGGTTTGAAGAGGAAGAGACTTTCTGCTACAATCTTCGACTCAGGAGAATCGAAATGAACACGTCGGACGTGTATTTTAAAAAAGCCAAAGAGGCTCTTCGCCGCTCAGAAGGCGCAAGCCAGGACCGGGCCATCGCCGATGTGCGCGACACTCTTTTTCATTTTTTGGGTGAACTTCCTGACAACATGAAGTACGATATTTTCAATTTCTACCTGGAACGCTGGTTTGAAAACGGTAACGGCGACTTGTACGCCCTGGCCGAGGCCCCGATGAACCTGATCGATTTTATGACCGGCCAGGTTTTGGATTCCGAAGTTGAATTCTCGGACGCAGAGTGGGAGATGATCCGCGACGGCATCAACGCCAACGCGGATTCGATGGACTTGAGGCTTTTAAACCAGCTGATGACGATCCTTGTCGACAAGAAACGCTATTGACGCCCGAGATCCTTTACCAGGACGATCATCTGGTCGCCGTCCGCAAGCCGCCGGGGATTCACGTTCACCGCACTCGGCTAACGCCCGGGGAACCGGGTTTTACCGAAATCGTCGAGACGTTTTTGAACAAGAGGCTTTTCCCTGTGCACCGTTTGGACCGGCCTACTTCGGGCCTTCTGGTTTTTGCGCTGGACGCGGCGGCGGCCTCGGTGTTGGGCAGACACTGGAGGGAACGGGTCGTTGAAAAAGTCTACCACGCGGTGCTCCGCGGGTGGCTTGAGGGTCCTGTTACTGTGGAAAAGCCTGTCCGCCGCGAACGCAAAGAGCCCGCGGTCCTCGACGCCCTGACCCTTTTCAACCCTCTGGAATTTTGGGAACCGGCCTGGCCGCGCCGCGACTTTGCGACGCTTCGCCTCAGCCTCGTTGAAATCCGTCCCCACACGGGGCGCCGTCATCAGATCCGTCAGCACGCCCGCGATCTTTTTCATCCCGTGCTGGGCGATACGATCTGGGGCGATACCGCCCTGAACAACTTCGTCCGCGAGCGCAGCAGTTTGGACCGTCTGTGTCTTTTTTGCCGGCGCTTGAGTTTTCCGCACCCGGCGACAGGAGAGTTGTTGCTTCTTGAAGCGCCAGAAACCGCAGAGGAGAGTTTGCTTTTTGAAAGTCTCCGCGGAGGTGGGGCTGAAAGAGATGAAAAAAGCTTCATAAATTCCTCTCTTAATTGAATTTCCTGAAAAATTTCAGTATTTATTAACGATCGCCTGCGGTTTTTCCTTCAGGAATGGTCGATAAAGAAGGAGTCATGACTGGCCTTTTGATCCGGGAATCCGATCTGGATTCTCTCAAAAAAGTCTTTAGAAATCGCCTCGAGCGGTTTTCTCCCGAAGAGATCAGCAAGATTTTACGGGCCGAAGAGTGGGCCGAGCTCCTTCATAAAGAACAAAAACGCGCCTCGGGTGAACCCTACATCATCCACCCCCTGCAGGTTGCAGCTATCCTGGTCGAACTCAAAATGGACGCTTCGACGGTGATCGCGGGGCTCCTTCACGACATTCTGGAAGACACGGCGACGCCCCCTTCTGAAATCGAAAGACTTTTCGGATCCGAGGTCGTTTCTTTGGTGGACGGCGTGACCAAGATCCATATTCTTCACGCCAAGACCAAATCCGTTCAAGAGGCTGAAACCATCCGCAAGATGTTTTTTGCCATGATCAAAGACCTGCGCGTCATCATGATCAAACTCGCGGACAAGGTGCACAACATGACGACTCTTCAGCACCTGAGCGACGAAAAAGCCCGCAGGATCGCGACGGAATGTTTGGACATCTACGCCCCCTTGGCAGGGCGGCTGGGTATCTCGAATCTTAAAAATCAGCTTGAAGACCTAGCCCTCAAGTCCCTGGACCGCAGTGCCTACTACCAGATCAAAGAATGGGTCGATTCCAAAAGGGACGAACGCGAGGCCTACCTCCGCCAGGTCGAAAAAGTTGTTCATGGTGCAGCGCTTCAGGAAGGCGTGGAAGTTACCGTCGACGCTCGGGCCAAACACTTTTACTCCATCTACACCAAGTGGAAAAAAGGCCGGGACCTGGGCGAAGTTTTTGACATGCTGGGCGTGAGGATCTTTTGTCAGACCACGACGGAATGTTACACCCTTCTGGGGGTCGTGCATCGTCTTTGGAAACCGATCGATGGACGCTTTAAAGACTATATCGCGATGCCCAAGGACAACGGCTACCAAAGTTTGCACACGACGGTCATGGGCGACCAGGGCCGACTGATCGAAATTCAGATTCGCACCTATGATATGCACAGGACTGCGGAGTACGGCATCGCAGCCCACTGGATCTACAAAACCTCGGGCAAAATTGACTCCGTTGAACTTTCGATCGTCAACAAACTCCGTTCGTGGCAATCTGAAAACGCGACGAGCGAGAATTTTCTTGAAGAGATCAAAGGCGAACTGCTCAAAGACGCCATCTACGTTTTTACCCCTAAGGGACGGGTGGTGGAACTGCCTTTGGGAGCGACCGCCCTCGACTTTGCCTACTCCATCCATACCGAGGTCGGGAACCACACCATGGCGGCCAAAGCCAACGGTGCGATTATTCCCCTCAACCAAGAGCTCAAAAATACCCAGGTTATCGAAATCGTCACGAGCCCCCAGTCACGGCCGCACGTCAACTGGCTGAGGAACGTCAAAACATCGCGGGCCCGTTCCAAGATCCGTTCCTGGCTGGCGCATAATGACGACGGGTTGGTCATCGAAAAGAACATCGTGGCGAAAACTTCGCGCAAGGATCTTCAACCCGAAACCAAGCCTTTGCCTGCGCCGCCGCTTTCTGCAGAAATTTTGCCGACCCAGAGGGTTGCCGACCTCAGCAAGGTCAGCGTCCGCATTGAAGACCAGCATAATGTGCTGATCCGTTTTGCCCAGTGCTGTACCCCGGCCGCGGGCGACCCCATCATCGGCTTTGTCTCCCGAGGGCGGGGAATTATCATTCACCGTGAAGATTGTCCCAACGTTTCCCACATCCCCGGTATCGATCACCGCAGGATCGAGGTTGAATGGGAAACGGTTTCTCCGTTTTTAACACGAAGATTCCGCGTTGTTGCCAAAAGATCGGGGGACCTCTTCAGCGAAATTGAGGGGGCCATCCGCAAACACGGCGGGCACCTGATCGAAGGACGTCTGGAAGACGACCATCAGGGGCACCTGATCGGATCGTTCACCATGGAACTCGAAGCCCGAAACGACAGCGGTAAGATCCTCAAGGCGCTGAGGGCCATTCCCAGCATTCACACCATTCAGCGGCTCTAAACTGAGTTTTTACCAGCTGGGGGGCGGTCCAAAGAGTTGCCCTGTGACCCAGGAAATTGGAAAGCGACTCAGGCGTGCACAAGATGCGAGGCCCTCCATTTGAGTAGGGTCCCATTCCAAACCCCGAAGGCTGTCCGTGAAGCTACGACAATAAAGAATCCCCAGAGCACGATCAATTGAATGAAGCCTGCGACGCGAAAGAACGGCGTGTTCGCCAGGTGACCCAGGGCGTAGGTCCCGTTTGTAAAGCTCCCGATGGGGAACACGTAGCTCCACCAGCCCATGTGAAAGGGTAAGCCGTCGCCGCGTTTGGTCAGGTGAAGGAGGCTGTGCAAAGCAGATATGATGATCCACCAAATCCCCAGCCCCCACATCGCAATGGACACGACAAGGCCGATGGCGTGAAGCATGCTGCCGTACTGGGCCAAAATCGCGTGCGTCTTCACGGGTAAAACGCTGAAAGTTCCCATCGTCATTCCGATCGGCCCAATTTCAACCCACAAGCTCGGGGCGGCCTCACCGCTCAGGCGTTGATGGTACACCAACCGGGAATACACCAGACCGCTCACCATGAGGAACAGAAAGATCGTCACGCCGAACATCGAAAGGATCAGTGCCAGCATCCCGAACTGCAAATCGGCACCGGCCCAGTACGGCAAAAGGTTGGCTCCGGTCGCCGCTGCGACAATGGGCGGCACCACGGGAATCAGCCAGGTCGCCAGAGTTTGATGCGTCTCGACTTTGTGTTCTGAAAATAAAAGATAAGGAACGGCAATCACAGTGAAAAGGGAAGCGACGGTCCCGGCGACCCAAATGACCATGCTGATGTCGGCGGCCAGGGCCGGGTTGATCAGTTGGGTGCCGATAAAAAGATAATCGTTGCCGACAACGTTGATTCCCATCGCAAATGCGCCATAGAACAAGGCCCGGCCGGGATGTCGAAAATCATCGAGCGATTCTTGAGTGTGAAAAATCCAGCGGAGTACCCACGCGATCATCCCCGCAGCAAAAATAAAGTTCAGCACGCCAAAGA
>JABEVL010000219.1 GCA_013043995.1 Spirochaetales bacterium
GCCGATGGGCCTGCGCGTCGGCGCGGCAGCGTTGAACAAACTGGGCATTGAACGCGCCCAGGATGGCCAGCTGGTCGCTTTCGTCGATCTGGGTGAAGACCACTGCGCCACCTGTTACGCCGATGGTTTGCAGGTCATTCTGGGGGCCACGTTTGGCAAGGGCAACATCCGCAAAACCCACAAGGGCAAGTGGGCGGTCACCGTCGTGGACACCAAGACCGAAAGGGCCGTCCGCGTGACACCCCGGGGCGAAGCCCTGCTCGCCAACAAGGAAACCTCGTTCTTTAAGGACTACCGCGAAAAAGGCATTCCCGCCAGCAAGGTCCCCGACGCCGTCGTGGATCCTCTTGTGGATCACGTGATGAACGCGCCCGACGGCGAACTTTTGAAAGTTTCCGAGGTCTTTCAGCACAAACTTTCCCATAAACCCCACAGTTTTAACGGGTTCCTCTGTGAAGAATGCGGTGAAATGACCGTGATGGAATACGGACGCATCAAGCACGACAAGAAAGTCTGTCAAGACTGCGCGGCCAAATAAAGGGCAGCAAGATGAGCGCAGGTTTTCTTCTTCTGATCTTTGTGATCGTCCTGGCGTTTTCAGGGCTGATGGCGATGGCAGGTCTGGGGGCTGCTTTCCTTTTTGTTCCGCTTTTCTATTACATGGGAATTCCCCTGGATCAGGCGGCCCCCGCAGCACTTCTACTCAACACGATCAGCCTCTTGGCCGCCGCCGTCGCCTACTGGAAGGCAGGGTTGATCCAATGGCGGATCGGGTTGCCGGTTTTGATTCTCGCTGTCATTTTTTCGCCGTTGGGTGCGATGGTCACGCCTGGGGTCAACAAGGCATTCCTCTTGGGGCTTTTTGTCGCCTTTCTTTTGTTTGCAGCAAGCATGATGCTTTTTTACAAACAAAGACCGGCCAAGGTGCCGATGAGCCGAGGCGTCGAGGTGGGCGCGGGCGGAGCTGTCGGTGCCTTTGCAGGCTTCCTGGGCGGACTTTTGGGCGTGGGCGGCGGGAACTTTATCCTTCCTGTTCTGAATGGAATCGGTATGGAAACCAAGGTTGCGGCGGCGACGACGTCGGTTATCGTGATGTTTTCTTCCTTTTCAGGATTTCTGGGGCACATGAGCGTCGGAAAAATCGACCCGGTCTTTTTGACTGTGGCAGGAATCAGGGCGGTTTTAGGATCGCTTTTGGGATCTTGGATCATGAAGAAGAAAATCTCAGGCCCTCAGCTCAAGGTGGTCATCGCCATCATCCTTTACGCTGTTGCCGTGAAAATGGGCAGCGACGTTTTGCATCAACTCCACGCTTTTTAAACCAAGGCTCTGCGACTTTCCGCTCGAGAACCCTCACGCTTTTTGAGCGTTGCCCCCGTACCAAGGTCTTGACCGGGGGCCTTTTTTTGATTTTCTCCAGAGTCGCGTTTTCGGGGTAAAACGAACCGGGACGGTTTTAGCTCCTCGGAGGCTCGTAGGCACAAAAGGGTTCAGAGGCCAGAAAGTTTCCAGTCACCCCGTAGGCCCTGGCCCTGGACCCTCCCGAACAAAAGTCCCTAAAATCGCAAACCCCGCATTTTCCCTGCAAAAGACTCAGGTCGCGCAGCTGACGAAACGTGGGGTGCGTGCGGTAGACCTGGGACAGAGGAACGTCGCGAACGTTGCCGCAGGTCAGAGGCAAGAAACCGCTGGGGCAAACTTCGCCCGTGTGATCGACAAAAGCAAAGCCGTTGCCCGAGTTCACGGGCCGGGGAGCGACCAGCCGCTGATGGTGATGGAAGGCCGAACGCTTCTCGACGTCGTCGTGCTGGGCAAACCAACGGCGGTAATGCTGGCCTTCGGTCACCTTGACCGTGAAGGGCGCCGTGAGCGAAAGCTCGTGAATCTGTTCAAAAAGCTTCTCGTACTGCTCGGGGGTACAGCTCGTCAGTTCGCTTCCCCTTCCCGTCGGAACCAAAAAAAAGATCTCCCAGAAAATGGCGCCCAGGTCCGTGACCGTCTGCGCGAGCTTTGAGAAATCCTGAAAATTCCAGGAGCCAAAAACAGTGTTGATTTGCAGGGGAACCCCCGCGTCACGGATCCAGGCGGCCGCCTGGAGGACCTTGTCGAAGGTCCCTTCGACCTGACGGAAAGAATCGTGCTTGGCGGCCGTCTCGCCGTCCAGGCTCAAGGCCAGCTGGTCGACACCGGCGTCACGGAGGCTGAGCACGCGTTCCTGCGTCAAACGCGGGGTCGCCGCGGGAATCGTCGCCATCACAAGACCGGCCTGTTTGCCGTGACGGATCAGGTCCTCGAGGTCGGTGCGCTGAAGAGGATCGCCACCCGTGAGCACCATGAGGGGGGTGCCCATCTGGGCCACTTCGTCGATCAGGCGCTTTCCTTCATCCAAGGAAAGCTCACGGGGATCCCTCACGTCGACCGCCGAGGCTCGGCAATGGACACAAGCCAGCGCACAGGCGCGGGTTACCTCCCAAATCACAAGAAGGGGGGCCTGCTGGTAATCGACAATTTTCATGCGAACTCCTTGAAAGACGGCAAAACCTAAAACTCCGGCGGCTGGTTGAATGCGGGCTTTTAACCTGCAGCCGGATTAAAAATCACAACCGAGAGCTTTTCGTTTCTCCCTGGGATTACACTTCCATTCCATAATTTAAGTCAAGCGAGGGCCTGAACCCGCCACTGCGCTTCACCGAAAAGACTGAGTTCCCTGTTGTGGAAAGCGCGCAGGCTGGTGCGGTGGCCGACGCTGACCAGAACGGTTTGGGGCAAAAGCTCAATCAGGGTTTTATAAAGCTCGGACTCGGCGGCCTCATCCAGCGAGGCACTCGCTTCGTCGAGGAAGATCCACGACGGTTTTTGAAGAAAAATTCGGGCAAAGGCCAAGCGCTGCTGTTCTCCCAGCGAAAGCACGCCCGACCACGGGCGGGCCTCGTTCAGCTGGGTAACCAGATCGGGCAACCCGGCTTGGTGCAGGACCTTGACCAGCAGTTCATCGGGTGACTGCGGATCGCCCAGGGGGTAGAGCAAGGCTTCCCGAAGGGTTCCCAGGGGGAGGTAGGGTTTTTGAGGAAGGAAAAGAACTTGCGAGACGGAGGGGAGATCCACCTCGCCCTCGCCGAAGGGCCAGATTCCCGCCAAGGTCCTCAGCAGGGTGCTTTTACCGCTTCCCGAAGGTCCCACAACGAGCAGACGCTGGCCGGGCGACAGTTCAAGCTGCAGATTCTTCACCAGTTCCTTGCCCCCGGGCAAACGCACGTGCAGCTGGCGCAGGCTCAGGTTGGGAGTTTCCTGTCGCTCAATTTTTGCCCAGGTAGCCCGGACCGTCCCTGCCCTTTGCATCGCTTGTTCAAAGAACCTCAGGCGGTCGACGACGGCGTGCCAGGAGGCCAGATCGCTATAGCTGTTGACGATAAACGAAAGAGCGCCCTGAACCTGGCCGAAAGCACTCGAAATCTGCATGATCGTCCCGATTTGGATCGCCTTGGCAAAGTAGGCCGGCAGGCTGACCAGGACTGGAAAAATGACGGCGGCCTGACCGTACCCCGCCGACCACCAGTTCAACCTCTTGGTCCGTTTCATGATTTTCCAAAAGTTGCCGAAGATTTCGCCAAAGCGAGCCATGAAACCTTCGCGTTCGCGGGGCTCCCCGCGGTAAAGCGCGACGGCTTCGCTGTTTTCGCGCAGGCGCACGAGGCTGAAACGGAAATCGGCGTTGAAGCGTTCCTGGTCAAAATTCAAAGGAATCAGCCGCCGTCCCACCATGGCGATCAGGACGGTCCCGCCGATCGAATAGACCGCGGCCGCCCAAACAAGGTAGCCCGGCAGGACCAGGTGGCCGCGGTCTATTCGA
>JABEVL010000220.1 GCA_013043995.1 Spirochaetales bacterium
ACTTGATGCACCACTCCGAGGGCATGGGTCTAGGGTTGAGTCTGGTGGACGTGATCATGCTGAGCCTGGGAGGCAAGGTTGAAGCAAAAAATGCCCCGAGTGGAGGTGCCTTGGTGAGATTATTTTTCCCCCAAAGGTCTCCGGGGTCCCGCGATGGGATCGAGGACGTTTCCCGCACTGACCCCGAATAGCCTTTGAACCTCCTGATTCAGGAGTGTCGCGGCGGCCGTGAACTCTTGCTCGAGGATGATTTTTTGCTGGGGGCTGTCTTGTGCGGCACCCCGGGCGATCACTTTGCCGGCAAAAAAGTTATGCCAGTCCGAAGGCGGCTGCTGGAGGCTGTAGGCCTGAAACTCATTGAGCATCAGTTCTTCCCAGGACGAGTCGTAGCCCGCGAGGCTCAAAAACTCTCTGAAGGCGTCTTGGGCTTGTTCAGAAAGTCCGTTCCAGATTTTGCGGGCGTAGCTTCGGTACGCAGAGCTCGTGTAGTACAGGCCATGAAAAGCCTCGTGGGTTAAAAGAAAGGCCCTCAGGTCCGGTTCCGACTCCAAACTCACCCCTAAAAGGGCTCCCTGCCCCGCGATCCATCGGGAATGACCGTCGTCGAGCAGCAGCCCTTGACGAACAAGGCGGCCGCGCAGTTCGACCTCTTGCGGAAGCAGGGGCATCTTTTGATCGGCGGCTAGGTTGAAAAACCTGGCAAGTGCCTCTGGCGCATAATCGTGCGCGTTCCACCCGTGCAGACCACGAAGCTCCCGGTTGGGGAGGATCTGTCCGCGGAACCCCTTTTTTTCGACAAAAAATGCGAGCCTTTTGAAAAAATCGGACTGAACTGCGTAGTTTTCCGAGATTAAAATCAAGATGTTGGGCCGATTTTGCCACAGGAACCATTGGTGGTCAGGGTGGGCCCAGAGGCGATTCGGCCAACCCAACGCCGTTTCCAGGTCAGTTCTGACGGGATCGTCCACTGGGGTTCCCCGTGCCGATAGGCTCAGCAGGGTAAAATCCTGGGGGAGATCGGGTTTAAGGAGAATGACCCGGGGCCGGACTCCCCAAACTTGCGGGTAGTAGTCCCAGGCTGTGGTTTTTCGAGGCGAAACTGAAAATCTGAAGTTGCGACGACTCAGCTGGTCTTCGACTTTGAGGGTGAGGGGGGATTTGCCTTCCCAACGGAAATGGAGGGAAGGAAGATAACCCGGATCGACTTGCCACGGGGGAAGAAAGATTTTGTAGCTGCCAAGGTCATGAACGAGGAGGGGGAGGTCTTGGGGAACCAGGCGCGGTGTAAAAACAAACCGAAGTCGGTCGGGAAAAAGTCCCGAGGAGGCCAGGGCCAACGTCGAGAAACCTGTGATCCAGGGAACGGCGATCCAAACAGGCGAATCGGCCACCTGGGGAAAAAAGAGGGGGCGTCCGCCCTGTTCGGGATTGGAACGCAATTGAATCTGCCCCGTTGGCCAGGGCCCTATGGTCAACCACCCCCGGGTTCTTGGAGCCTGGGGAAAAACAAACTCGGCGCCGTTCGTTGTTTTTTGACGGACAAGCGGCAAGATTCGCTGACCGTCATTGTACGTGTCCTGGGCGTGCAAAAAACCCGTCACAAGGGTTAGAACGACCAGGAAGATCTTCAGCATTTTAAAAAGCCAGGAGCAACTCGGCTAAACGGCGTGCCACAGAGAGTTTTCTTTCCTGGTCGACGTCAGCCCGGATCAGCGTGTCAAAAAGCCCCTCAAAGCCGCTGGGAAGGATTTTCAATTCTTCGAGGCTGACACGAATCTGCTCGGGCGGGCAAAGAAACTCTTCGTTTGCGACGAACAAAAGTTCGCTGATCGTTTCGAGGTAGTGGGCGAGGCTTGTCTGAAAATGGAAGGAATCCTGATTGTAGAGGGCGCTGCCCAAGTCGGCGACCTGGTGCTCCATGCGGCTTTTCAGGTTTTGCCGTGCAGCTTGCCAGAATGGCTCGGGAAGATTTTCAAGAAGTTTCTTCTGGTGTTCGATCCATTCTGTCTTTTTCATGACCGGGATGCCGTGGCGCAGGCGAAACAAACCGTAGGTTGAATCTTCGGTCAAGCGGTAAGGCGAGGTGTGGAGGCGGGCGAGAAGCTCTTCAATATCCTCAACTCGTTTGTACTCGATGTGGACAGCCATGCCGTCGAGAAAAAATCTGTCTTTATTCTTACCTGGAGAGGTTTCAAGGAATTCGAGGTGGGGCAAGCCCTGCACCCTGGCAGCCGCATCGGGTACTGAGCCCTGCGAAAAGACGTCGACTTTAAGGCAATCGAGGGGGGAAGCCTCGTTTTTGTAGGTTCTGTAGGGAATTTTTTGAATGGCTTCAATGTTGGGTAAGGAAGCGAGTCCTTCAACAAGGGTTTCAGTAATTCTGTTGATTTTCTGAAGCATAGGCGCATATTATCACAACCAGCCCTCTTTCAAAACTACCTAGCGAGGTTTTAGAGGGATATTTTGCACCTGCAGGGGGGCGCGGCGATGTTTTTTGGGCTCTTTTCTCCTCCGAAGACGGCGTTTAAGTCCGTACAGGCCGCTTAGAAATGAGAAATTCCCGGCAGGCCTGGCTCCCTCCGAGGGGGGACTGCCGCCTCTTAAGG
>JABEVL010000221.1 GCA_013043995.1 Spirochaetales bacterium
GAGCGAAAACGACTTTCTCCCCGAAGACCTGGCTGTTTTTCTCAGTGAAAGCGCCAACTGGCGGTCGACGCCCTGGGGCGTCATCTTTCCCCTGGCGGGGACATCGCGCTGGGCCTACCTGGAATGGGCGCCCTTTGAGAATTTTGACCTCGTGAGTTTTGGACCCGCGGAATGGAGGGGGTTTACGGGGGTGCTTGAGGTCCCGACGCAAACCTGGATGCTGCGCAAAAGGCTGGTGGACCGCCTCTTTATGTCGGTTCCCAGCATTCCTTCGGTCGTTTCGTGGTGCCGCGAGGGGGTCACCTGGGTTGCGACCCCCGAAGGCTGGAGGGTGTCAAACGGTGGTGAAGCGATCCCCGAACTCAGGTTTTCGGATTTGACTCCCGAAGGGGTCGCCCGGCTGTCGCAGGACCTGAGCCGCCACTTCTACTGGTCGGATCGCTGGTCGCCCGAGTTTTACGCTCTTCAGGCCCGCGCCGGGTTCATCGCCATCACCCATTCCAGGGAGTCCCAGGTCTTTCTTTTGCCCGAACTCCAGACGCACTACGCCGTCCTGGACTGGAAGAGCCTCCATGTCGGAAAGACCCTCAGACGCTGGTTTAAATCTGTTCACGCCCAACGGGCGAGTCTGGTTGTGACCTCAGAGCCGGCTGAGGTTCTCGATGCCCTCGAAGCCGCACGGCCCGATTCTTCATGGATCTGCCCTGCTTACCGCGAAATTTTGGAGTCGTTGGCCCGGGAGCCTCAGCTCGGGCTCAGGGTTCTGGGGGTGGAGCTGAGGTGGGACGGTCAGTTGGTCGCCGGTGAGGTCGGGTACGCGATCGGCGGCACCTACACGAGCCTGTCGGGTTTTCACTTTTCTGATCGAAAGGAGTGGTCCGGTCTGGGAACGGTTCAGCTGGTGCTTTTGGCGAAGCTTTTAGAAGAGGCCGGCTTTGAGTTCTGGAACTTGGGTCACCCCCAGATGGAGTACAAACGGGCCCTGGGCGCCCGTATCCTCACCCGGAAAGAGTTCCTCGAACGCTGGAACCTGGCCGTCGAAAAAGAAACCCTCAGTTTGCCTCCTCCTCAGCTTGCGTAAGAAGGGCTTTGTTCCCATTATTCCTTTCTAAAATCATGCTGCGGGGGATGAATTTTTGTGTAAAAAGACCGTGTTCAGGAGCCTTGAATGATCAAGTTGAATAACCCCCTCGTCGTCATCGACCTGGAAGCCACCGCGGGAACCGACGAACGCGGTTTTCAAACCAACGATTGCGTCATCGATCTGGGAGCCGTATACCTGGACGAAGGCTTGGTGGTGCGGCAGAGTTTTTCCCGGCTCGTCAAACCCGAGCAACCGATCAACGCGTTCATCCAGGACCTGACGGGAATCAGTCCTGAAATGGTCGCCGAGGAACCCGGATTTTCGGTGATCGGTCCCGAGTTCACCCGCTGGGTCGAAGCCCAGGCCGGCAACGTCAAAAAGGTCCGCCTGGCCGCCTGGGGGAACTACTTCGACATTCCCCTCCTCAGAAAGAACTACCAGCGCCACGGTTTCGAGTTCCCTTTTTCGGGGACTGCCCTGGACGTAAAGACCGTCGCTTTTCTCTGGTTGTCACTTTCAGGCCGGCGAACCGACAAGGTCAACCTGGAGTTCTTTGCCCAGCATTTTAAACTCGTCCCGCAGGGCCGCTACCACAGGGCCCTGACCGACGCGGCGATGACCGCCGAGATCCTTGTCCGCCTGTGGAAGGACCTCGAGGGATTTTTTGTTCCAGGGAAAGAGGGAGAGCCCTACCGGAGCGCCCGCGTCGTCTTGGATTGATTTTTCACCGCCGGGACGGCTTGAAAGTAGGGCTCAAGAAACTTGATCAGCTCAGGAACGGCCGCCCTTTTCGCCATCTGCAGGCTCGTTCTGCCGAAGTAGTCGCTTTGCAGCGGGTCGGCGCCCTTTTCGACAAGCAAACGAACGGTGGCTAGGTTGCCGCTTTGGCAGGCTTTTAAAAGAGGTGTCACTCCCAGAACGTTCGCCTGGTGCGGGCTGAGCCCCCGTGCCAGAGCTTCCTTGACGAGGTCCGTGCTGGGGCCCTGGGCGGCCGCGGCCAACCAGGTTCCCCCTAAGGCGTCCTCAAGAAGCGGGTTGGCCCCTGCGGCCAACAAAAGCTGCGTTTCGTCCAGTCGGCCGGCCTGAGCCGCCAGAAAAAGCACGGGCACCCCCGCAGCTGTGCGGGTGTTGGGATCTGCGCCTTCTTTCAAAAGAACGGCCAGGGCGTCCTGGCTTCCCCTCAAAACGGCCCAGACGACCGGTGTGTAGGGCTCCCCGAGCATGGGGGTGTTGAGTTCAGGACCGGGGGTCAGACTCAAAAGAGCCACGGGGTCGTTGTCGGCGACGGCCCAGGAAAGCGCGGGTTGGGCCAGCACCAAGGCCGTACTTTTCCCCAACAGTAAAAAAAAGATCCCCCAAAACTTGTTGAGCCTCATGGGGAAACTATCGGCTTTCTGACACCTTTTTTGGAGTCTTGCCGAAAAATCCCGGCTCAACAGGTTGAGGTGCTACTCGTTGACCGTCAGAACCAGCTGGGGCGTCGGGATGACGTGGTCGGCGCGCATGGCGACAACGGCTGTTCCCAGGGCGCTGAACTCGATCACGTGGGGGCTCCAGCCGAAGCTCCCTTCGGAAATATTGACACCGACGATGCCTTCAGCCTTGAGGGCGAGGGCTTCTTCCTGCATGCGTTCCATCGCGAGTTCACGGCTGTCGTAAAGGGCCTGGGTAAAGTTCGTCATCTCGACGTTTTGTCCCACGCTGCGCAGCATCTGGCCGAAACTTTGGTGGGCGATGTGGTAGACGCAGTTGCCCATGACCAGCCCCAGGGGCCGGTAGCCCGAGCGCAGAAGCGTCCAGAAGTCCTGGCCCGACAGGTCGCTGGTAAAGGGTTTGTTTTCAACGGTTTTGTAGTTGATCGAGGGGTCGCGCGGAACGACGGCCGTCCCGATGGCGACAAACTCGGCCAGACTGTCGGCCCATTCGAGCACCTTGATGACGAGCCTCACCCCGATGATCCCCGAGGCCCCAAGAGCCTGGGCTTCTTCTTCCATCCGGGTCATGGCCAGTTCGCGGGCATGGTACATGGCCTGGGTCAGGACCGTCATCTCCTGGTTCTTGTTCCAGTTGCTCTGCTGGTAGCCGATGTGGTAGATCGAGCTTCCGACGACCATGCCGACGGGGTCAAAACCCGCTTCTTTGACCAAAAGGAACTCGTTGACGGAAAGGTCGCTCGTAAAAAAAGGGGCCTTGCCGTTTTGGCCCTTCATCGAAGCCAAGCGCTCCAGGGCCTGCGGGGGAAGATCTGACATGGTTTACTCCTCGGTCGGTAAAAGCTGAAAGGATCCACGATCCTTGAGGTCATAAAAGGTAAGGGTGGGAGAGGGGGCAGAGGGCCTCCCGCTTTCTGAAATCGCCGTGCCCAGGGCAGAAAAATGCACCAGGAGGTCGCGGTAGGTCGTGTCGTTGATTTCGTACTCAATTTCTTCGACGTGCCAGGAGACGTTGACGCCCACCGCGCCCTGGGCCTTGCACCGCTGAAC
>JABEVL010000222.1 GCA_013043995.1 Spirochaetales bacterium
CCACGGCTCAGGCCTGGGCCCAGGCGGGGGCGACACCGCTGTACGTGGCCCGTGCCCGCCGGCCGGCAGGTTTGGTGCGCGTCGAAGACCTTGTGAAGCCCTCGGCCTTCCTCGCCGTTCAAACCCTCCATGCAATGGGTATGAAAACCGTGCTTTTAACCGGCGACCGAAAAGAAACCGCGGAAGCCGTGGGAAAAAAATTGGGGATCGACCAGGTCATCGCCCAAGATCTTCCCCAACAGAAGGCTCAGCCGGTCGAAGGGCTCCAGAAAAGCGGCCGTAAGGTGGCCTTTGTCGGTGACGGGATCAACGACGCCCCCGCCCTGGTTCAGGCTGACTCGGGTCTAGCCTTGGTCGGCGGAACCGACGTGGCCGTCGAATCTGCCGATATCGTGCTGATGCGTTCGGACCTCCAGTCGGTTCCAACAGCCTTGGCCCTGGGGCAACGGACTATCGCCGTGATCAGGCAGAACCTGTTTTGGGCCTTTGGGTACAATGTTTTGGGAATTCCCGTCGCCGCCGGCGTTTTGACGCTTTTTGGGGGCCCAACTCTTAACCCAGTTTTTGCGGCCTTGGCCATGTCCTTGAGTTCCGTTTCGGTGGTCACCAACGCCCTGAGGCTCAAAGGTTTTCGCGCCCCCCAGGCAGCCCCGGCCGGTCTGAGGACCACCTCTTTGAAAACTGTCCCTGAAAGGAGTATTGTGATGCGAAAAATTCTCGTCGTGGAAGGAATGACCTGTCAGCATTGCGTGGCCCGGGTCAACAAGGCTTTAACCGGAGTGGAGGGACTGGCCCAGGTCAAGGTGGATTTAGCGTCAGGCCGTGCCGAAGTCAGCGTTCAAAATCCCCGGGACGAGCTGGATTCTTTGATCAAGTCGGCCGTCGAGGACGCTGGTTACAGCGTCGCGATGATTCAGACCGTACCGGCCTAAAGCTCCCGTGGATATCCTTTCTCAGCTTCAAAAAACCGAGATATTTTCGGCTCTAGGTCCTCTGGAATCCGGGTTTGTCGCCGAAGCTTGTGAGGAAATCGTCTGGGAGGCGGGTGGGGTGATCTTTGAGCCGGGTTGGGCCAGCGACTGTCTTTGGATGATTTTGGACGGCGAGGTTGAGATTTTCGGGGCCCAGGCAGAATCCCCCCTCATCGCCAACTTGATTGCGGGGGAAGTTTTTGGAGAACTAGAATTTTTGACGGGGAAACCGCGCAACCAGCGGGCCGTGGCGGTCAAGGGCACTACGGCGCTCAGGTTCCCCCAAAAAGGACTCAGCTGGGAGAACCTTTTGAACGCCCGCCCGGCCGTGGGGGCCAGGATCGTTCAGGACTTTCTAAAAGTCATTGCGGGCAGGACCCGTAAGGCCAACCAGCTGGTCAAGGAAAATTCTGTCCTTGTTCAGGAACTGCGCCGTCAAGTTTACGGCGATCAGCTGACGGGACTTTTTAACAAGACCTACCTGGAAGAAGCTCTGCCTGGTCTTTTGGGACCCGCTCCCCTGGCTCTGATCCTTTTTAAACCCGACAACTTCAAAGAAATCAACGATCGTTGGGGGCACGAGGCCGGAGACGCCACGCTGGTGCGGATGGCCGCCGAGCTGGGCCGTTTGGTGCCGCGGTTGGGCGGCGGAAGCTTCGCCGTGCGTTACATGGGAAACGAGCTGGGCTTGGTTTTACCAGGATGCGGGCGCGAGGAGGCCGGGAAAATTGCCCGCGAACTGAACGCGAGCTTTGCCCAGCTGGATCTCTCGGGTGCTGTGGGAACCTCCGGCGTGGCTCTTTCGACGAGTCTGGGCGTAGCGCTCTACCCCGATCATGCCCAGGAAGCTTTGGAGCTCATCGCTATGGCCCACGCCCTGCCTTTGATTGGCCGTGCCCGAGGCGGCCAGCAGGTGCTTTTTGCAGGAGAGGGGCATGAGTAGAACTCCGATTTTTGCCGATTTGGACGCCGAGGACCTGCTGACCCTGGAGTCTTTTATGCGGAGGCGGGTTTGCCGGGCCCACGAAACGCTTTTTAACGAGGGCGACCCTGGCGAAGAGCTTTTTATCGTAGAAAGCGGTGTCTTGGAGATTTTTGTCGGGCTTCCTGATGGAGCCGAGATGGCACTTTCACGGGCGGGGGCAGGCAACTTTGTGGGTGAAATGTGCTTGATCGAAAAGGTTCCCCGCTCAGCCTCGTGCCGGACCCTGGAACCCAGCGTCCTTTTGAGTCTCCGGAGCAGTGACTTTGAACTTTTTACCCAGAATCACCCCGTCGCCAGCTTGAGGATCATGAACCGGATGCTGACGATCACCGTCGAACGCTTGCTGAAGACGGGTTCTTTTTTGACTCAAATCGTTCAATTTGGCGAGGACTCCCGCAAAAGGGCCATCACCGACCCCGCAACCGGCCTTTTCAACCGCCGTTATCTCGAAGAAAACCTCCCCGCCCTGGTGAACCGGGCGCGCACACTCGCTCAACCTCTCGCCCTGGCGATGTTTGACATGGACCATTTTGGGAACCTGAACGCAACCTGGGGGCCCGCGATGGGCGATCGCGTCATCTCGGAAGCAGCCCAGGTGTTTCGCCAGGTTTTTTCGGGCTCCGAAATCTTGGTTCGTTACGGCGGGGACGAATTCTTGTTCCTTTTTCCCGGGGCCGACTCTGGGCAAACAGGGGCACTGTGTGAGAAACTTTGTCAAGCTGTCCGTCAGATCAGGATCGAAGATCGACCCGAGGTACATTTGACGTGCAGTTTGGGGTTTGCTGTTTTTCCGCTTCACGCCCAAAACCCCGGTGAACTCATGCAAAATGCGGATAAAGCGTTATACTTAGCAAAAGAACGGGGACGAGACCGCGCAGTGGAGTTTTCCCGGGACGCGTAGACTGTACAGGGAGGGAGCCGCTTTGGACGAATCGCCCAAACAAGATTTTCTCAGCCTTGCCCAGAAGAACCTCGTTGTTCGAAATATCGTTCAAGCCCTTGAAGATCGGAACGATTTTCTCTTGGTGGCCCACGAAAATCCCGACGAAGACTGCGTGGCCTCGATGGCAGCCTTCGGCCTTCTAGTCCGCAAGTTCAATAAAAGGGCGGCTGTTCTTGTCTGCTCTCCTATCCCCGAGCAATTCCGCTTTCTTTTGGAAATATGCCACTACAACGCCATCGAAGTCAGGAACTCTTGCCCGGACAGCCGGTCAGAGTTTTCGACCCTCGTGATCCTGGACACCCCCAAGCCCTCGATGCTCGAACACGACCCTGAGCTCCAGAAGATGCTGAAGGATCCTCGAGTTTTGAAAATCGAGATTGACCACCACCTTTCAGCCGACAGTGTTTTTTCAGGTGACCCGGGCTATCGGCTGGTCAGCGAAGCCTCTGCCACCTGTGAACTGATCGGCTACCTGGGTTTCAAGATTGATGCCGACAAGGAACTTTTGCACCGGCATCAGATGGAGGATCTTTTTACTAGAAATCTCGTTCTGGCGATCCTGACCGGAATTTTAGGGGACACCAAGATGGGAGCCTACCTTAAAAACCGCAAGGAGCGCTGGTACTACAAGTGGTTCAGCGACCGTTTTGAAATGCTTTTAAAACAGAAAACCTTCAAGGGGACGGGCAACTTTTCCTCAAAGGAGGACGTTTTCCAGGCGATCGCTTCGCTTTCGGCGGACGAGTCAGCCTGCTACAACTTCCTGCGCGAGCGGGAACGGTTGGGTGCCCACGTCCGCTACGCCGCCCTGAGCTACGAAGAATCCGGGGTCATGAACCACCGCTTCGGACCCGAGACTGTCGCCGGGGTTTCTAAGGCCTTGGCCGACCACCTTGCGGAGTCTTCGGGGTTTTTGGGACTCGTCGGCTACGACGACGACCCGAAGGTTTCCCCCTTTGTCCAGTTCCGCCTTCGCCGGAGTCAGGTTTTTACCCAGCTGGACCTGAGGAGTGTTTTGGAAACCCTGGGAATCACCAACGGCGGGGGACACCCCGGCGCCGTGGGTTTTCGCTTTGAACGTTTTCACGTTCCCGACATCCTTGCCCTGGCTCAGAGCCTTGTCGACAAGATTGAGTGCTTGGTCGTCAAGGCCCTGGAAGAAGGCTCCGCCGAAAAGATCTTCTAGTTTTCTTGGGCTCCCAGGTAAAGAAACTTGGGGCTTTTCTTGGCCAGGAGCCGCAGGACCGCGGGCACGACAATCAGGGCGCCAAAGGCGGTGGTCACCATGCAGATCGCCGTTAAAAATCCGAATTGAATCAGCGGTACAAAGTTGGAAACGACCAGAACCAGGAAACCCGCCACGATCACGAACATGTTGTAAAGAATGGCACGGCCCTTGTGCAGAATGCTGTTTTCCAGGGCCAAAGGGACGTCGGGTTTCTTGTGAAGTTCAGACCGGTACCAGGTGATGTAGTGGATGGAATAATCTACGCCGATGCCGATGGCGATGGAAGAGACCATCGCGGTGGCGGTGTTGAGAGGAATTCCGAAAAGTCCCAAAAAGCCAAAGTCGATCACAAGGGTCATCGCAATCGGGATCATCGCGATGAGCGTCATCCAGAAGCTCCTCAGAACGAAAAGAAGGAGGATGAAAACGAGTACCACGCAGATTTCGATGCTTTTAATCATACCGTCCATCAGCAAGGAATTCCCGACGTAGTAAAGATGCGCCGTTCCTGTGATGGCCAGCCGCAGGTGGTTCGCTTTTTGAAAAGCTGGGTCAAAGTACTGCCGGGCAAAACGGGCGACAGCCTCGGATTCTTCGGTTCCCACGCGCTTGAGCGTGACCGAAATCCTGAGCTTGTCGTGATTGTCGGTGACGACGTTGTGGATGTCGCCTGAAAAGATGAAAAGGTACTGGGCGATCAGCTTGGGGTCTTGGGGAATCGTGTAGTAAGCCGGGTTGCCGCCGTTCATCTCCTGGTTCATTTTTTTAAGGATGTCCGCAAAAGAAAGAACCTTCGTGGCGTAGGGAAACTCCGCTTTCACGGCCGTCGAAAAGGCGTCGATTTTATCCAGAACGGCGGGCGTGAGGATCGAGACGGGGTCTGAAGTTTGTTTGGCCTCGTGAAGTTGGCCGTCAGGGCCCGCTTGGGGGGGCGTCAGGTTGGAGTCAAAGATCACGTTGATCGTTTGAGTGCCGGCCAGTTCCTTGTTTAAAAGATCGTCGGCGACGTGGATCGGTGAACTCTTTTTAAAGAACGATACGTTGTTGAGTTCGGATTTGACAAAAAAGACGCCGACCGCAAAGACCAGGGTGAGGAGGACCGAAACCGCCACGGAAAGCACGGAAAACCGCTGGTTCAGCCTGACCAGCCCTTTGAGCAGGGAGCCCAC
>JABEVL010000223.1 GCA_013043995.1 Spirochaetales bacterium
GTCCGTGTTCGCGACGCGGCCTGGAGGCCCGCCCTGGAGGCCCTCTGGCGCTCCCTGGCCCTGGCCATTCTCGTCGAACCCGAACACGAAGCTCTGGTACGGGCCTGGATCGAGAAAAACCCGGCCCCGGGGGTTCCCCCAAGGCAAAGTTTCCTGGTTTTGAGGGCCGCGGGCGAGGAACAGTTCTTTGTTGCCGATCAGGGAAACTTCGTGGTCGATCTTGTCGAATTTCAAAAATCGGGGATCTGGAAGGAACGCCTGGAAGCCAACCTGCGAAAATACTGGGACTTTCAAGCGTGCGCCAACCTGGAAGAACTGGCACGCTCCTCCAGAGGTCTTACCAGAGACGGCTGGGTCCGCGACGGCCGGCTGTGGGCCTTTGAGTCCGGCTGGGAAGACGAAGCTCGGTTCGTGCTGGGTTGGGAAAATTCCGCGCAGCGAAAAACTCTTGCACGAAAAATTGAAAAGCTCGACGCGGAAATCCAGCGCGGCGAATCCTCTTTAGCGTCCCTCGAAGAAAAACGCCGTAATAATGAAACGCGGCTTTTACTTTTGGCGCAGTTTCTGGCTTTTTCCTCGTGGGTCGAGCTGGACGTCGAGCGTGAGAACGAAGAACTCAAGACCCTGGCGGGGCGGCGGGCCGAACTGGCCGGCGATGACGAAGGCTTGGATCGGCTTCAGGCACAACTGGCTCAACTGCGTTTAAAACTCAAGGACCAGAGCCGCGAAAAGGACGAACTCGCGGCCAGCCTGGGACGCATCCGAAAATCGCTTGAAGAATTTGAAGCTGAAGAATCCCAGGCCAAGCGCATCTTGATGGATTTTGCAGGCTTGGACCTTGAGGAAGGCCGCAGGCTTTTGGAGCCCTGGCTCAAGCAGGTGAACATCTTGCTGGACCTGGGTTCGCTGGTCAAGGTGCGTGACGAGGTCGCCAGGGCACTGGGTGCCGAAAGAAAAAAAACAGCCGAAGAACTCAAGCAGGTGGAGAGGGAACTCGAAGCCAGCCTGCAGCGCTACATCAACCCCGGCGCCGAACTGAGCCAACGCTTTCCCGAGTGGACGGGAGAAACCGCGGGTTTGATGGCCAAGGCCGACGCTCTGGCAGAGTTTCGGCAACTCTGGGACCGCATCCGCCGCGAGGACCTGCCGGGCCATCAAAAGCGGTTCAAAGATTGGCTCAACCAACGCCTGATCGAAGACATCGCCGATTTCCGCACCTCGATGGAAAATCACCTGCGGAGCATTCACGAGACGGTCAGGGAGCTGAACGCCTCGCTCAAGTCGATCAACTACGGGACTTTCCCTTCGACCTACATTCAACTCCACGTCGAGGAAACCAAAGACGTCCAGGTCCGCGATTTTCGACGCATGCTCAAAGAAGCCCTGAGCCTGGACGAAGACGGCGACCTTGAACGTGCTTTTCACAGGATTCGGACGATCATCCAAAGCCTTTCCGAAAACGACGCCTGGCGGCGCAGGGTGACCGATGCCCGTCATTGGCTGCAATTTGCCGCTGTGGAAAGGTTCACCGAGGATGGAACTCAGCGCCAGTACTATCAGGACAGTCAAAGCCTTTCAGGCGGTGAAAAAGCCAAACTCGCCTACACGATTTTGGCCAGTGCCATCGCGCACCAGTTCGGCATTCGTGCCACCTCGGCCGCGTCGCGCTCCCTGCGCTTTGCCGTCGTCGACGAGGCCTTCAGCAAGGTTGACCCGGAAAACTCCAAGTTCGCGATGAAGCTTTTTGAGCAGATGAACCTCCAGCTGATGGTCGTCACTCCCCTGGATAAAATCAACGTCGTTGAAGACTACATCCACACGATACACTACGTTGAAAACAAACAGCGCAAGACCTCGGCGGTTTTCGACCTGGCAATCCAAAATAAAGGAGACCTTGTATGACCGTTTCGTTTTCAGGCCCCCGGCCTGACCGAACCCTTAGCCGAGCGATGGCGCTCAGCCTGGGGATCGGAGTCCTGATGCTCGTGATCAAATCTTCTGCGTACCTCGTGACGAATTCGGCAGCCATCTTTTCAGACGCCGCAGAATCTGTTGTCCACGTTGTTGCTGTGGGTTTTGCGGCCTACAGCCTGAGGCTGGTCACCAAACGCTCGGACCGTTCCCACCCCTTTGGCTACGACCGGATCAGTTTCTTCAGTGCGGGTTTTGAGGGCGCCATGATCATTCTGGCGGCCGTTTTCATCCTCTATGAGGCGGGGCTCAAGTTTGTCCACGGCCCCCAGCTGGCCGAGGTGGACCTGGGGGCGATCATCAGCGGCCTGGTCTTGCTCGTCAACGGAGTTTTAGGCGCTTTCTTGATACGGATCGGCAGGGCGCGAAAGTCCCTGATCCTTGAGGCCAACGGCCGCCACGTCCTCACCGACGCGGTCACTTCGGGGGGGGTCCTGATCGGGCTATTGTTGGTCCTTTTTTTTCCCAAAAACTGGATTCACATCGGCACGTGGACCTTTGACCCCGCGTACTTTGACCCCATTTTCGCGATCCTGGCCGCGCTCAACATCCTCAAGGCTGGTGGAAAGCTCATGGTTCGGGCCGTACGAGGTCTCATGGACAAAATGGCGCCCGAAGATGAAAAAAAGATCGAGGGACTGCTGGCCCAGGCGTGTGCGGGCGAAGGCGTGGAGTACCACGAAGCGCGTTTCAGAAATTCGGGGAACCGCTACTGGCTCCAGTTTCACCTGATTTTTGACGACAGCGTTCAGCTCAAGGAGGCCCACCGCACGGCGACCCGGATCGAGCAGACGCTGGAATCCCAGTTTCCCGGAGCCGTGATCACGACCCACCTTGAAACCAAACAGGACCACGATAAGGTGCATACGGACGAAGAAGAAAAAATGGTGACGCCGTTGGACCTCTTGCTGTAGAGGACACTGAGCTTCGCTAGTCCCGAGCCGGGGCATTCTCTAGGCTTTACTCCCGGCCGGCGTCCCGATCGAAGTGGGCCCACCGGGGTTGCTTCTGGCCCTGTGCGCGGGCAAAAAAAAGGGGCGCCCGGGCGTTCGGTACTCCCCGGGCACCCCGTTTTGGGTACCGTTCAGTCCATCGAGCGCGTTCTCTACACGGCTTTTCCGACGACCCTGAGGGTTGCCCCGATCTGCTGGATGGCGTCGGTAGGGCAGGCTTCGCCGCACTCGCCGCAGTTTTGACACAGCAAAGGGTCGATACGAGCCAGGTTGTTGGTCATCGTGATCGCCTGGTGCGGGCAGACTTTCACACACTTGCCGCAACCGATACAGCCAACGTCGCAAGCTTTTTTGGTTGCGGGGCCTTTCTGCGTGCTTTTGCAGGCGACGAGGTAGTTTTTTCCCCGGGGAACCATAGAAATGAGCTTTTTGGGGCAGGCGGCCACGCAGGCCTCGCACGAGCGGCACCTGTCCTCGAGGATCCTGGCCACGCCGTCTTCGATCACGATCGCACCGAACGGGCAGGCCGCGGCGCAGTCCCCGAAACCCAAACAGCCGAAGGCACAGGCCTTGGGACCGTTGTGCAGGGCGCTGGCGGCGGTGCAGCTGGGAATGCCGTCGTAGGCGTACTTGGTTCGGCTGACCGAGGTGTGGCCGGCGCAGGCGACCCTGGCCACCGTGGAAACGGTGTTGGTCAAAGCCACACCCAGAATATTGGCGACGTTTTCGGCCACGGTGGCGCCCCCTACAGGGCAACCGTCGGGCTTGACCTTGCCTTCCACCGCCGCTTCGGCAAAGGCGTCGCAACCCGCCTGGCCGCAGGCTCCGCAGTTGGCGCCTGGAAGCACGGACCTGACGTACTTGATCCTTTCGTCGATCTTTACTTCAAAAGCCTTGGCCGAGTAGGCCAAAATCAGGCCAAGGAGCAAGCCCAACCCGCCTAGAATCAGGATCGGGACTCCGATCATCAATAAAATATCATTCATAAAATTTCTCCCGAGGGGGCACGCCTAGTTGGCGAACAAACCCTGAAATCCAAAAAACGCCATGGACACCAAGGTCGCGGCAAAAAGGGCCCCTGAAACACCTTGCAGGGACGCCGGAACGTCGGACTTCGCCATGCGCTCCCGAACGCCCGAAAAAAGCACGAGGGCCATGGCAAAGCCCAGACCTGCGCCCAAGCTGTAGACCAGGGTCATCCCCAGGTTGTAGCCGCGCTGGGTATTGATGAGGGGAATTCCCAAAACGGCGCAGTTGGTCGTGATGAGGGGGAGATAGATGCCCAGGGCTTTGTACAGAGGAGGAATGAACTTGCGCAGGACGGTTTCAAGAAATTGCACGACGGCGGCGATGATGAGGATGTAGC
Organism: Spirochaetales bacterium; assembly: GCA_013043995.1. Lineage (GTDB taxonomy): Bacteria > Spirochaetota > Spirochaetia > JABEVK01 > JABEVK01 > JABEVK01. The sequence goes on from JABEVL010000223.1 coordinate 4,291, forward strand.
TCATCGTCTGAAGGTACTGCATGTTGTTGGGAACCA
>JABEVL010000224.1 GCA_013043995.1 Spirochaetales bacterium
GCGTACGCCGTGGGGTACATTCAGGGCACCGGTACCTACAGCTTCGGGAACGGGGTAACCGCGACGGGGACTTACACTTACTCCAACACCGTGATCGTGAAGTACAACGGCTCGGGGGCGGCGCAGTGGGCCCAAACTGTGAGCGCCGGGACGAATGGTTCCGGCTTCGCTGGCGTAACGGTTGACGGCAGCGGCAACGCCTACGCCGTGGGGTTCATTTTTGGAACGGGGACCTACGGCTTTGGGAACGGGGTGACCGCGACGGGCGCTGCGCCCAGTTACAACACCGTGATCGTAAAGTACAACGCCTCGGGGGCGGCCCAGTGGGCCCAAACGCTGACGAGTGGGACGAGCTATGCCCAGTTCAGCGGGGTGACGGTCGACACGAGCGGCAACGCCTACGCTGTGGGGTACATTCATGGAACCGTCACCTACGGCTTTGGGAACGGGGTGGCCGCCACGGGGACTTCCACTAACTACAACACCGTGATCGTAAAGTACAACGGCTCGGGGACGGCCCAGTGGGCCCGGACGCTGACGGGCGGGACGAGTAATGCCCAGTTCAACGGGGTGACGGTCGACGCGAGCGGCAACACCTACGCCGTGGGGTACATTCAGGGCTCCGGAACCTATGGCCTCGGGAACGGGGTGACCGCGACGGGGCCTTCAACCGGCTACAACACCGTGATCGTGAAGTACAACGCCTCGGGAGCGGCGCAGTGGGCCCAGACGCTGACGGGCGGGACGGGTGATTCCAACTTCTACGGGGTGACGGTCGACACGAGCGGCAACACCTACGCCGTGGGGTACATTCAGGGCTTCGGAACCTACGGCTTTGGGAACTCGGTCACGGCCACGGGAACTTCATTAACCGGCTACAACACCGTGATCGTGAAGTACCTGGCTCACTAAGGGGGCCAAAGGCGGGCGCAAAGGGTGCCCGCCTTTGGACAAAAGTCACGACAGGGAGTCTTCTTTTCCGACGCTCTTTGACCAATGGAACGTGCACCTGAAAGTTCGTCATTCAACCTGCTCGGCTTTTTCATGGGAAAGGTAGTAGCTCAGTACGATGTTCACCTTATTGCCCTGGTTCCAACAAAGAAGCCTGAAGGACCTTGACGCCCGCCGATCTTCCCGCCAGCTTGGCGCCAAAAAGATTCTAGTTCATCATGCTACCCCCTTGTCTCGTGGACTCAGTCATCTCCTCGAATCTCAGGCTCCAAAGACCTCCAAAATCGCTATTCTGCTTCAATCACCGTGCCGTCTCGGTACTTGCCTTGCGTCTTGGGCGTGTTCAGGCTAGTTTGACACCATGGACGTCCAATGGTTCCCCGGCCACATGCTCAAGACTCAACGACTGATTCAAGAAAGCCGCGACAAGGTGGATGTTTTCTTAGAAGTCGTCGACGCCCGCGCACCCCTGGCCACGGCCAATCCCCTCTTACTTTCCCTGATTGGAGACAAGCCGCGGATCGTCCTTCTCAACAAAACAGACCTTTGCGACTCCCACGTGTTGGTCCGGTGGAAAGCCTGGTTCGACACCCAGCCGCAAACGACTTCGTTGGCAATCTCGTGCAAAGAACGCAAGAATCTCCCCGCCCTGCGTAAGGTCACCGATGCGGTTTGCCGCTCCCGAAAGTGGTACGGCTTGCGGAGGGTCAGAGCCATGATCGTGGGGGTTCCCAACGTCGGCAAGTCTACCCTGCTCAACGCTTTGGCGGGCGGGTATAAGGCCTCGACTGCACCCAAGCCCGGCCACACCCGGGGCCTTCAGCGGGTCAATGTCGACGACCACCTCGACCTGCTCGACACGCCGGGCATCCTTTGGCACAAGTTTGAGGATCCCGCCGTCGGGGTCCGGTTGGCCCTGTTAGGCTCGATCAAGGATGAAATTCTTTCAGCCCTCGACCTTGTTCGTGAACTTTGCCGTTTTTTGGCGGAAAGCTACCCCAAGTCTGTTGAAAGGATTTTTGGTCCCGAGGCGGTTTGGGCCTATCCCGCACTGTTTGAATCCAACCCCGCGTGGGAGACAGCGCTGTGGGCGCAGTTGGAGGTTTGGGGAAAGAAACGCGGCATGCTCAAGCACGGGGGCCACGTCGACTGGGACAGGCTGTCGCAGTCGGTGCTTTCAGATTTTCGCACAGGAAAAATGGGGCACTTTTCGCTTGAGGTGCCGCCGGCGGGGTAGGGAGTTTCTTTCCTGCCCAGAAACTTTCTGGAAGGCCTTGGCCTATTTGCCGTTTCTTCGAACGCGTGTTTGCCGCCAACGGCGGTGCAGCGTCCGAGGATTCAGAGCCCTGACACCCTGCACAAGAACTCCCGCGGTCGAGCCGATGAGGAGCATGGCGTCTTGAAAGGGCTTGTAAAAATAGAAGTAGTGTAAACCCGGGCTCGGTTCGGCGGGACGGACTTCCTGAAATCTTCGGGCAAAGATGGCGATGATCAAAAACCGGAGGATCGCCGCCACGAGAAAAACCATTAAAAATGGGCCAAGAAATCCCAGGTGCCAACCGGAATCCAGAATAAATTGTCCCAGAATTCCTGAAAAAATTGCTCCTCCAAAGGCGAATAAAGTGTTCAGGGCATTAAAATAGCCCATCACCTTAGGAATCCTTTCTGAGGGAATGGAGTCAAAAATATAGTTGTTTGTCGACAAGCCGAGCGCGCTTGTTAGAAAACCGCTTAAAAGTTGAAGCGCCAGAAGTGCCCAAAAATTGGTAAGAAGCAGCCAGCCGACAGCTACGAGGGGCAAGAGGGTGGCTCCGACGATCAAAATAAGTCTGTTCCCAAATTGATCGCTCAAGGGACCCCAGTAGGTCATGAAGACAAAGTTAGCAATCGTGGCGATCATCGTGATGGCGGTGTACTGAAGATAATTAAACTTTAACTTCTCTAAAAGGTAGACCTGGATCGTGGGATTCGTCATGGCCAAGGTAAAGTTGATCAGGGTGATAAAAAGAACAAAACTGCCAAAATTGGTCCCCGGAAGTGTTTTTAAGAACTTTAGAAAACTTAGTGCTTTTGCCGCGTCGCTTTTTTGGAGCTGCGGCTCATGGGACCTATAAAGAAAAAAAGTACTTCCCATGCGAAAAAGAAAAGCAAGAAAAAATAAAACTCCATAAATTTGCTCATCCCATCCCCGCGTGTGAGCTTGAAACAAGCTGAACCCGGCGATCGAAATAGCAAGGAACTGAACCGTTCCTTGCACCAGGTTGCGTTGTGACCAATACACCCCGCGTAAATTGACGGGGATCAGATCGTTCATCCACGAGATCCAGCCTGGGCTGGAAAGATTGGCGGTTACGACACCTAGGCAGTAGAGGAGGATCCCGACCAAGGGAGAATGGGTGAGCACGGTTCCCCAGTACGTCACGATCCAGCTTAAGGCCTGGACCACCACGGTTTTCAGCATGAAGCTTTTACGGTTAGCAAGTTTCAAGCTTAAAGTTCCGCCCACCAACTGCCCCCCTCCGATGGCCAGCTGAGTCAAACCCTGCAAAAGGCTCACCTCAAAGATCGAGGCGCCAAAAAAGAGAACGAAGGGGGTGATGTAGTTTTCGGCCAGGCCGAACATCATGGACCACATCACACCGTCCATTACTGAATAGCCCAGACTGAGCTTGATGGTAGGATCCTCGACCACCGAAAGTGTTTTGCGTAAAAGGAGGGGTTTTTGATCGACTTTTGAGATCATGGTTCCGAAAACATATAGCCAATTTTGCTTGCATGACAAGACAGGTACAGGGGGTGAGGGACGCGCCGTTTAGAGGACCTTGAGCAGGCGATGATCCTCGATCACGGTCAACGTTCCTTCCAGGCCGACGAGGGTGTTTCCCACGATGATCTGCCCGTCCAGGCTCAGCCCCCTGCCCACACGGACGGGTTGAAGAACAATCACGTGGCTGAGGTTGGCCTGGGCGTCCAAACGCACCCCCGGGCACAGCACGGCGTGCGGGCCGACGTGGCTCTCGGCCTTGGCCTGAATGCGGCCAGCGAGTGCGAGCGGAGGAGTTAAAACGGCCTTGGCGTCCACCCCGTGCAGGGGCGTGGGTCCTGCAGGAGCCACCGAAAGCAGGCGCATGTGGGTTTGGTAAAAGTCTTTGGGCCCGTCGATTGAAGCAAGGTTCGGGCAGGACCAAGTCTCAAAA
>JABEVL010000022.1 GCA_013043995.1 Spirochaetales bacterium
GATGAAAGAGGATGGCACAGATAAATGTAAGGAGGTTAGATTAACCCCTTTTCCTTCCTATCCGCGTCCATCATCCTCAATCAGCGTCCCTCTGCGTAAAACTTCCCATTGTTAAGTGAAATTCAAGGCGCTGGAATCCCTAAATCCCTACAAATTTTCTTGACCAACAGATCCTTGATCTCTGTGTGCCGAGGAACCGCTGAGCGCGTTCCCTTGCTCAAATGACCCCACCAACTGTGGCGCCCCCCCCTCACGGATCAAGCCGCATCCTTCGTTTTTCAGGTACCGAAGAAGCTCTTGTCTTTTCACAAAGAAATCACCTTCTCCTGATAATTCGTGCCGGCCATACTCAAAGCCTCTTCACGATTGAAGTCTATAGCTTCACGCAATGTCACGCTCAAGCTTTTTAAAAGTTCATCATACGTAGCTTCTTGACAATTGACCCCAGGGACCTCTTCAATCCACCCGATCCAAGCGTCACCAAGATCCTTAACAACAGCGGTATAGGTCATTCCCCTGTCCTCCATTCCTTTTCCTTCTTATCAGTGTCCATCATCCCCAATCCGCGCCCCTCTGCGTCAAACTTCCCTTCTTTCCACTTTAAAAGAGAATTTCACACAGATGCCACGGATGAAAGAGGATTGCGCAGATAAATATAAGGGTTTGGCTTAATCCATTCCCCTCTTTTTTGTTTAGTGTCCACATCCTCGATCTGCGTTCCTCTGCTTCCAAATTCCCTTCTTTCTCTACCTTTTCGAATTGATCTTCCTTCTGACCTCGACTTTTGTTCCAAAGTTTATGACTAGCCCTAATTTGATTCCAGTTGCTTTCAAGTAATTCACCAACTGCATTTCATGAATCGCCTCTATCCGCGACGCTACCTTCAGCTCAACAATAACTGTATCCTGAACAACCATGTCAGCAATGTACTCGCCCACTACTGTGTTTTCAAAGATAACTTTCAAAGGGATCTGCTGCTGAACCCTAAGTCCTGAATCTCGGAGAACTTTAGCTAACGCATTTTCGTACACTTTTTCAAGAAACCCAGATCCAAGAATATTGTGCACCTGAAAAGCGCACCCAATGATCTTTGCGGTAAGTAATGAACCATTCTCTCCTGTCGTTTCCATCTGCGTAAAACTTCCCTTCTTTCCACTTTAAAAGAGAATTTCACACAGATGCCACGGATGAAAGAGGATTGCACAGATAAATGTAAGGGTTTGGCTTAATCCATCCCCTCTTTTCCTATCCGCGACCATCTTCCTCGATCTGTGTTCCTCTGCGTCAAACCTCCCTTCTTGTTACCAAACTTTCCAAGGGGCATCGCCTGATTTCCAAAGCTCTTCGAATTCGTTTTTCTCTCTTAAAGTGTCCATCGGTTTCCAAAACCCTTCGTGCTTAAATGCCGAAAGCTGGCCGTCCCGGGCTAACTGCTCCAAGGGATGTTTTTCCAACACACTTTCGTCTCCGCTGATGTAGTCAAAGATCTCGGGTTCAAAAACAAAAAAGCCCGCATTGATCCAGGCCCCGTCCCCTTTGGGCTTTTCAATAAAGGCCGTGATTCCGTTTTTTTGATCGATATCAACGGAACCAAATCGACCCGAAGGCTGCACGGTCGTCATGGTTCCAATTCTTCCGCTCTTTCGATGGAAATCCACAAGGGCTGAAAGATTCTGATCAGACAGCCCATCCCCGTAGGTGACCATAAAAGTTTCACGGCCGACGTACTCCTTCACTCATTTGATCCGGCCCCCCGTCATCGTGTCAGCGCCGGTATCCACCAACGTGACCTTCCAGGGTTCAGCCTGTTTTTTATGCACGGTCATCGAATTTGTGATCATGTCAAAAGAGACGTCGGCCATGTGCAAAAAGTAGTTGGCAAAATATTCCTTGATCACGTAACCCTTGTAGCCAAGGCACACTATAAATTCGTTAAAGCCGAACGCGCTGTACAGCTTCATGATGTGCCAAAGGATCGGTTTACCACCGATCTCGACCATGGGTTTAGGCCGAACGTCGGTTTCTTCGGAAAGCCGCGTCCCTAGCCCGCCGGCCAATAAAACAACTTTCATTTTGAGTTTCTCCAAAGTTCTTCTAATTCAGGTAATAGGCTAACAATCGTATTTTTCGCCGTGTAGTATAGCAGTTCCAAGTCACCATTGTCATAAGTCTCTGGCTTCTTTTAGGACGATTTCTCTAACATAAGGTTTCAAATTACTTGCAATCACCAGATCAACGGGTACCCCAAGCTCGAATTCCAGATCTTGTTCCAGGGCAACAAACTGAAGAAGATCTATTCTCAGTGGTCGCTCAAACTCAACTAAAAGGTCAAGATCGCTATCAACCCTATTGTCGCCTCTAGCTCGGCTCCCAAAAACTGCCAAACGCCTTAACCCATAGGATAGGGCCCATTCGTCCTTTTTTTTCTTGAGAATTTTAGACCAAGAACTATCCATAGAGCCGAATTCCATACTTTTAGACACCTTAATAAACTTCCCTTCTTCCTCTCAAGAATTCTACACAGATAAAGCTGAGGGAAAGGCTTGATCCATCAAAGGCGTTCCACTTCGTCGACCGACAGGCCCGTAGCTTGGGCAATCTGCTGGGCACCGATTCCCAAATCCTTGAGGTTTCTCGCGGTTTCCAGCTTTCCCTCCAACTTTCCTTCCAGCTTTCCCTTTTTTTCCGCGGCCAGTTCCCGGCTAATCTGGTCACGTTGTCCGGCAATTCGGGACTCGTAAGCCATTCGGGCCTGGTCGTCTTGAGTAAAGGTCTTATACCTCTGGTGGGCCTTAGCGATCACGGGGTTATCTTTTAAAAGGATAGTCATATCGTAATCCTCCTTTCCTTCGTTCTTTATGAAAGCAACCCAGCGTTCCAGCTGGGTGTTGAAGTGTCCTTCAGGGAGTTTGGGAATTTCAAGGTAATGGAGCGAAAGATGATCCGTCAGCACCATCTCGGGATTGTCGGTGTGTTTGAGCAGAAAACAATTTTCAAACCTGGGGAGTTCCGGGAACAGCACAAAGTTCAAAAGGTGAATCCCGATCGCTGGTTGAAGAATTTCGTAAGGTTCTGTCTCACTCAGTTGCCCAGAGTAGACCTTTGACCAATAGTACAGGCTCCGCTCAGCGTATTCAGGCTGCGTATTGACTTGGATCTCGACGTTGTAAAGCCGTCCGTCCTGATCCTTGGCTTTAACATCCATAACTGAAAGTTTATCTGTCAAAGCCGTTTGCAGGTTGAAAGGGCTAAGCACTTCCACCGAGGTCAATTGAGGAAAATCGTGGGCCACCTGGATGCTGTTCAAAAACGACAGCAAAAGGTCCGACGAATCGGGACTGGCAAAGAGATACTTGATAAAAATGTCAGAATAAGCCTTGATCCAGCCGCTCATAAGTTCAATATAAGGTCAGCCGCCAAGGGCTACAAGCCTCATTTACCAGCACTTTCTCAGACCCAACTTCTCCTTATCCGCGACCATCATCCCCAATCTGCGCCCCTCTGCGTCAAACTTCCCTCACCGTTTCAGTTCTTTTGAGTTCACAAACTCTTCGACAAGTTTCAACGTGTAAGCGATCTGCTCCTGCGTCAGCCCAGGGTAGGTTCCCAGAAAGAAAGAGTCGTTCATGATGATGTCAGTGTTGGTCAGATCTGCGGCGACACGGCGGGGAATGTTTAAGTAAGCCGGTTGCCTGAGCAAATTGCCAGCAAAGATGTTTCGCGTCTCGACCAAGTGGGCATTTAAATAATCTGTCAATTCAGTCCGGGTAAAACCTGCTCCTGCTTTGACCGTGATCGGGAAAGCAAACCAGGACGGATCAGAGCCCTCCGTAGCATAAGGCAGCACAAATAAATGACTCCACTTCTTAAACCCTTCGGTCCAAGCCCTGAAATTCTCTTTTCTTCGGGCAACAAACTGAGGCAGTTTTTTCATCTGCTCGACGCCGATGGCGGCTTGCATGTCGGTTACCTTGAGGTTGTAGCCGATGTGGCTGTAAACATACTTGTGGTCGTATCCCTTGGGGAGGGTGCCGTAGCTCCCCGTAAAGCGCTTACCGCAGGTGTTATTTTCACCCCCCTTGCAGTAACAGTCCCGTCCCCAATCACGAAAACTGGTCACGGAACGGGCAATGACTTCATCGTTGGTAAAAATCATTCCGCCTTCACCGATTGTAATGTGATGCGCCGGATAAAATGAACAGGTGGCGACGTGGCCGAAGGTCCCCACGTGTTTCCCTTTGTAAGTGCTGCCCAGGGCGTCGCAACAGTCTTCGATCAGCCAAAGGTCGTGCTTTTTGACAAGCTCAACGATGGCGTCCAGGTCGTAGGGGTTGCCCAGGGTGTGCGCCAAAAAAATGGCCCGTGTTTTAGGCCCGATGGCTTTCTTGATCTGTTCGACGTTGACGTTGTAGGTTCCCAGTTCCACATCGCAAAAAACAGGGACCATGTTGTTTTGAAGGATCGGATTGACCGTCGTAGGGAACCCCGCTGCCACCGAAATCACCTCGTCTCCTGGTTTGAGACGTCGATTCCCCAGCAGTTCGCTCGTCAGGGCCGTAAAAGCCAACAGGTTGGCAGAGGAACCCGAGTTCGTCAGAATGGCGTACTCAACACCCACAAAATCGGCGAATTGGCCTTGAAACTCCTCGGCGTAGCGTCCCTCGGTCAGCCAAAAGTCCAACGACGAATCCACAAGGCTTTGCAGCTCTTTTTCGTCAAACACCCTTCCGGCGTAACGCACAGGAGATTTTCCAGCAACGTAGTTCGGCTGGCCAAACTTCCTTTGATAATATTCTTTGACCAAACCCGAAATTTCGTTTCGCAGTTGTTTCTCGTCTTTCATGCTCACTCCCATTCGTCAATTTTCAAGGCTTCGGGTTTTATCCCCCGTTCTAAGAGTTCATTTTTAAACGTTTTGA
>JABEVL010000225.1 GCA_013043995.1 Spirochaetales bacterium
GGCCATTCAAAGAAAATCTCAAAATAATCAGGAGCGATCTCACGATTTTCGACCACACGAGCGTCAAACTGTTTCATTGACTTGGGAGTATAGGTAACTTGCATTTTTTTGTAAACCGTGCGAACTTTCGGACCAACGGAAAAACCCCATGCGCTTTACCGCCGTCGTTTTCGATGTCGACGGGACTTTGTACCCGAATTACAAAATGTACCTTGCCTCAATCCCAACGCTGCTGACCAACTTTGGTCTGGTGAATGCGCTTGAAGCCGTCAGGATCGAACTTCGCAAGAATCCTGAACCCGGCGACGAATTTCACAGAGTTCAAGCTCGCCATCTGGCTCGGCACCTTGGAGTAACACCCGAAAGGGCCTACGCCCTGGTTGAATCTCGGATCTATACCCGCTGGTACAAAATCTTTCGCAGCATCAAGCCATTTCCTGGTCTGGTTGACGCCCTTGAGGCGTTCCAGACGGCTGGGATCAGGCTGGGCGTCCTGTCGGATTTTCCAATCCGTGGCCGACTGCGCGATCTAGGGCTGGACGGATGGTGGCAAGCCTCTCTGTCCTCTGAGGAAACGGGCTACCTCAAACCTCACCCCGAATCTTTCCTCCGCATCGCGGCGTGTCTAGGGGTTTCCCCCCAGGAAACACTCTACGTGGGAAACTCGTACAGGTACGACGTTTTGGGGGCAAAAAGCGCAGGCATGGCCGTGGCCCACCTCACTTCCAAGCCCCATAAGCATGGTGTTGCCGAATTCAGCTTTGAAGACTATCGTCTTTTACGCCGCTTTGTTTTGGGTGCAAGTTGACCCTCAGACCGATTTGGACGGTTTCTTTTTTTCATCCTTTCCCCTAGAATGGGAAAAACTGGGAGTGGGAGCATGAATTTCGACCTAGGATTCTTTGTTATTTTGGGGTTGGTCTTCGTCATCCTCATCGTCTACCGTCAGCTCGACAAAAATAATCGTTCTCTGGAAAAGATCCGCAAGTACGCCGACACGGTCCGCCATGATCTTGGGACCTTCGTGGAAGAACGAACCGAAGCGCTCAAGGATTTTGAAACCGAGCTCAAGGTTCACGACAAGACTGCTGTTGAAATTCTCAGGCGCATCCAATCCGTTGAAGAACGCCTTTTGACGCGGGCCCCTGAAATCGAGGAACTGCAAACGAGGCTCGACCGTTACGCGGCCTCGGTTCAGGATCTAGATACCCTTTCTTCCAGGGTGGACGAAAATCTTGCCAGGCTTCAAAATGAGTCCGAATTTGTGGACAAAGTAGGCCGTCGCGTCAAATTGTCTACGGAGCAAATGGACGCCATTGAAGCCAGCCTTGTCAAAATTCACGATGAATTTCAGGCTCAAAATCACCTTGAGGTTCAGTCCCTCAAACAAGAAGTTTTGAAAACTTTCGAAGAGCAAACTCTGGCCTACGTCGAAAAAATCAACTCTGCCCGTCAGCAAGTCGATGCCCTCAAAAACTTTGTTGAGGATTTGGATGAAAGAAAAGCAGCATTTTTAGCCTCGGCTCAAGAGTCGCTAGAATCCCAATTTCAAAAACACATGGAAATTTCGGCCCAAAAAGCCCAAAGCCTGGGTCTGGACGTTCTTCAAAAAATGGACGAGAGGATCGCTGGCCTTGCCAAACAGGCTGAAGACCGCCTCCGCGCCGACCTTGCGGGCCTTAACAACCGTCTTCATGGCGAGGTTGCCGACATGCAAAACCTCCTTGAAGCCGTCAAATCCGATGCCGCAGTTCTCCGTGCTGAAACCGAGGACGAGTCGGAGCGTCTGAGGGACTCCATCAACACGGCCACAACCGAAGTTTCGGCCCAGATGCTGGCCTTGACCGCCCAGCTTAAAAGCGACGTCGAACTCAAGATTGCCCAAACTCGCCAAGAAGCAACGGTCAATTCCGAAGAAATCAGAACCGAACTCATGCGCACCCTCGAACTTGAACATCGGCAGGCTCAAGACCTCGTCAATCAAGTTCAAACGGCTTTGTCCCAGGCAAAAAAACAGAATTCCGAGCAGGAGATAGCCCTTCTGGGAGCTCAGGAACAGAGACTCAAAGACTACGAGACCGCTTTCGGGTACAGACTGCAAAAACTTGAAGAAGTCGGCCGAGACGTGGGTCAGCTCGATCAAAACCTGCGGGAAGCCATGGAACGCGTGGCAGGCCGTGTCCAAGAAGACTTCAGAGTTTTTGATAAGAGCATGAACGAACGCCGTGTTGCCGAACAAGCGGCTCTCGAAGAGCGCTTCAAATCGCTGCAAGCCTCGATGGTGGACCTAGAAAAGGAGCTTGAAGACCTCAAAGAACGTGCTTACGACAACGTCAGTGAAAAATTACAAGGCTTTGAAGAGGAATTCTTTCAGGACCTCCAAAAACGCAACCTCCAGATGCAGCAGTCCTTTGAAGATTGGCAGGCCTCGATTCATGGACGCCTTCAAGACTTAACGGACAAAACAGAACGCGAACGCCTCGAGGCTGAACGGGTATTTACAGACAACCTGAGATCCCGCCTCCAAGAACTTCAAGCCCAGAGTGTCGGTACTATCGAAAAGGTTGAGAATCTGATCCAGGAATCTCAGGCAAAACTCTCCAACGAAGTGAGCGTTCACGAGGCCTTGCTGATCGAAACGCGGACCAAACTCAAAGACGATGTGTTGGAAATGGAAAAATCTGCACGTCAAAAATTTGAGCAAGAATTTGCCCGCCACGAGATTGAAAACCGCGAAGCCATGACCCGTTTGGAACGTGAAGTGGAAAACAGGGCCAAGGTTCTCTCCGATACCCTGGAACAGGCCAGAGCAGAGATTCAGGCCTCTTCGGCCGCTACCGCTTCCGAAGTGACGATCTGGCAAACAAAATTCGAACAGAAATTCAAGGAACTTGAAAACGATCTCGGCGATCAATACCGCTCTTTCCGTCAAACCTTAACGGACAAGATGTCGGCCTTGAGTGAGGAATTGGGCAAGCAAAAGGATGATCTCATCCAAAAAACAAGCGATGAACGTCAGGCTCTCAAAAACGAATTGGCCCAACTTCGATCCGGCGTCGAAGAGCTCGAAAACTCCCTCCGTGTTAAAACAGAAGCCGCCCTCGAAACCTTCAGGGCAGAACACGACGAATTTGTTCAGGAACTCCAGAAAAAGAACCGTGATCTTGCAGGGGATATTGAGACCAAGATCCGTGATTATAGGACACAGGTGCAAGACACCCGTGAAAAAGCCGAAGCCGCCCAGAAGAAGATTTTTGGACGGATTGAAGATCAGTCAAGCCTTCTATCCATCAATCTTGAGGAAATCGACAAGCGGCAAAAAGCCTTTATCGCCCAAACCAAGATCTTTGAGCGTGCTGACCAGATGCGTCAGGAACTTCAGGAAGCCATCGAGGACCTTCAAAACGACCTGGCAAAACTTGAGGTACAGAGGAAGGAGCTCTTTGAAGTCGAAGGGCAAATCACCCGAATCAAAAAAATGGGGGACGAGGCCGGAGAAAAACTCAACCGTTTTATCTCTGAAAAGAAACGCATCGACGTTCTGGACAACGATTTCCAAAAAATCCTTAGTCTTTCTCAGGCTATGGAACTCCGTCTGGAACAGGTCAACGCCTCCAATGATCTTCTTCAGGACATCCAATTCAAGATCCGCAAGCTGGAAGACTACTCCAAGGACGTGGAAACGCGTTACGAAAGGCTGGAAAGACGCCGCGAGGTCCTTGACACCACCTCCGACGGCGTAGACCGCAATTTCTCTCTGCTCGAAAAGATCGAGAAATCCATGAAATCCTTGGCAGGAGAGTTGAACCAGATGCCCAACGACGTCGAGGAACTCAGAAAACGCATGAAGGTCCTCTCTCAGGGCAAGGACGAGACTGAACAGGCCATCACCCGTTTGGGCCAACTGGATCAAATCCTGCGGGACGTTGAAAATCGAATTTCCAAGATGGAAGAAGCCCGCGACTGGATCGCCCGGACTGAAACACGTTTGCAGGAAGCCAACAAAGAAGCCGAAGAACAGATGCGTACTTTGGCGACCCTGACCAAGGGCTCGGCGCCGTCAGGGGCCAAGTCCAAGACGGGTATCAACGCCGACCTGAGGCAAACCGTCGTCAAACTGGCCCGCCAAGGGTGGGGAAAAGAAGAAATCGCTAAGGCAACCAAGTTATCCCTCGGTGAGGTCGAGTTGATCCTCGAACTCGGACCCCGCTGAGCCCTTCAGCTTTGTCCTTGGCTGAAGGCTTAGACATAAAAAAACCCCTCCGAAGAGGGGTTTTCAAAGCCAGAATAACCGGTTAACGATTGATCTTGTACTTCTTGTTGAAGCGTTCAACACGGCCGGCCGTATCGACCAACTGCTGTTGGCCCGTAAAAAACGGATGCGAGTCGGACGAGATTTCCACGGTGACGAGTGGGTATTCCTTGCCATCGGTGTACTTGACCTTATCCTTGCTGGTCATGGTCGATCTTGACAGAAACATCGTTCCGGTCAAGCCGTCCTTAAACACAACAAAATCATACTTGGGATGAATGTCCTTCTTCATGGACGGTACTCCTTGCAAAAACTGAGTAAACAGTCTATTCCAGACCGCCCTTCTCGTCAAGGCTTCTTGCCTAAACGCCCTCCTTTCGTCATTCTATAAGAATGATTCGCATCAACGAAAACTACAGGAAACTCAAAGCTTCCTACCTCTTTGTGACCGTGGCCCGCAAAGTCGAGGCCTATCAAAAAGCCCACCCCGACAAAAAGATCCTTCGTCTGGGAATTGGAGACGTGACGCTTCCTCTTACCCCGACGATCCTGGCGGCTTTTCACAGGGGAGTCGAAGAACTGTCCGCCGACGCTACCTTCAAAGGCTATGGGCCCGAACAGGGCTACTCTTTTTTACGGGAAGCGATCGCCGAACACGAATTCCGCTCCCGGGGAGCCGAAATCGGTGCCCACGAGATCTTTGTCAGCGATGGTTCAAAATGTGACACGGGAAATTTTCAGGAGCTCTTCGATACCTCAATCCGAATTGGGATTCCAGATCCCGTCTACCCTGTTTATGTCGACACCAACGTCATGGCAGGAAGAACAGGTTTCGAGACGGATGGGCGCTACGAAGGTTTAACCTACCTTTCCTGTACCCCCAAAAACGGCTTCGTTCCCTCTCCGCCTTCTGAGAGCCTCGACCTCATTTACCTATGCTTTCCCAACAACCCCACGGGCGCCGTGGCAACAAAAGCCCAGCTCAAGTCCTGGGTCGATTACGCCAGAAAAAATGGGTCTCTGATTCTTTTTGACGCAGCCTACGCCGGATTTATCCGTAACCCGGACATTCCTCGGTCGATCTTTGAAATCGAAGGCGCTCGGGAATGTGCCGTTGAGTTCCGATCCTTTTCTAAAACTGCCGGCTTTACAGGTGTGCGATGCGCCTACACTGTTATCCCCGACTCTGTCGAAGTTGCCGACTCCGAGGGTGGCAAGCACCGCCTACTCGACCTTTGGAACCGCCGTCACAGCACCAAATTTAACGGAGTTTCCTACCCCGTCCAGGTTGCGGCAGCTGCCGTGTAC
>JABEVL010000226.1 GCA_013043995.1 Spirochaetales bacterium
ACGTCGATAAGGCCAAAACGGTCCTGGTGATCAAGCGTTCGTTAAGTCCAGGTTTTTCAGGAATCCCCATCCCGCTTTTCATCAACGAAAATACCCTGATGATGTTTCAGGACGCCAAACCGGCCCTCTCTGAAATTGTCAAAGAGTACAAAGAAACCCGCTAAGTCTCCTCCTCTGAAGGCAGGTCCAGTCGATGGGCCTGCCTCCCTCTCGTAAACGGTCCCTAACCGAAGAAAGTTTCGGGGGCGGAGCTTTAGGCACTACGGGCAGAGGATACAGCCAACATTAAGCTTATCTTCATGGCCATTAAAGAGGTGCGAGACGATGGACAAGGCCCACACGAGATTGAGGCAATGCACCCAATTTGAGGGCGCCTGATCCACGGGGTTCACACCCAACTAATCACGACTTGGAAAAAGCAGCTGCACGGGGCACAAGAACCCCGATTTGTCGCTCAGCCGCCCGTGGCCTGGCGGTCAGCCGGTCATCGGTCTACAAGGGAGACTTGACCCGCTTTTTCTTATACAATTTTACAGAAGCTTTTTGACGTATTTTAGAATGACCTCTAGGATGGCCAAGATACTTTGTCCCTGTTGCCAGATTGTCAAAATGCTGATCCGGCAAACCGAAATTTTTGAGGAAGGGGGAAATTTCCTTTCTTGTGTGATCGAGTTTTATCGATGTTTCAACTTCCAGGAAGAAGAGAAAGAAGACGCTCAACTGGACCGCAATCTGAAAGCGGCTCGCGCGGCCCACGACAAACTTTGACCCCAGCCCCGAATGGGGGCTTTTTGGAGCCTGGGTTTCTTGTTGCTGAAAAATTGCTTCAGCGGGTAGACGATACTGTACTGACAAAGGAGATACCTATGAGTTCATGGAGTAAGAGCCTCGTCAAACAAACCCGGGATATACTCGACAATTTACCCGTAGAGGTATTTTATTTCGCAGAAAAAATCGGCCATAAGGGAGTGTGCCTCCAGCATGCGGACGGAAGAAAAGGCTACATTAGTCTGAACGATTGTATGGATGACCAATACACGATTCGCTCGCATGAAACAGACGAGATCCTAGCAGATTTTAAAAACGTCGATGCGCTCATTGCCGCTGACTGGGCTGTGGATTAAGCTCATGGACCGTTCAAGGATGCTGTTTCATGTTCCTCATGCCTCGCTTCATTTTCCTTTTCAGGAAGGTTTTACTCAACCCGATTTGCTTGCGTCAGAGGTTGCCAAATTAACAGATCATTTCACAGATCAAATCTTTAGTTGCGAGGGGGTCGAACAAATCGCTGCTGTTTTTTCAAGAGTTTTTTGTGATGTGGAACGGTTTTATCCCGATGACCAGGAACCTATGGCCAAGAAGGGTATGGGGTTCTACTATACGCAAACCGACGACGGGATCTCTTTTCGGCAGGAGGGTGTCTGGAAACAACGTGTTTATCAAGAATTTTACGTGCCCCATCATCAACGGCTCGAGGCCTCGGTATCACAACGTCTTGATGACGGGGGGCAATGCCTGATCCTCGATGGCCACTCCTTTTCGTCCGTACCGTTTCTTCGGGAAGAAGACCAAAATTCTGATCGTCCTGATATTTGTTTGGGAACCTTGTCCTTTCATACGCCCCAATGGCTAATTGATTCCGCCATAGAGATTTTTACACAGGCCAACTTATCGGTAGCACTTAACCGCCCTTATACCGGAAGCCTGGTTCCTGGGAAGTTTTTGGACAAAGATCCCAGGGTTTTTTCGCTCATGATCGAAATCAATCGGCGGCTTTACCTCGTGAACGATCAACACCCTCAAAGGGATCAAATTCTTTTTTTGCAGAAACTGGTGGAGAAGCTCGTTCATCGTATTCAAATGCTGTGACCGGATCCTGGACCTCTGCAGCCGCAAGGTGTTGCAGTGGAATCTGTCGAACCCCCTCGATGGGCCTTCTGTGGGGCGGCGTTGGAAGAGGCGATTGCCCTTGGGGGCACCCCACCGAATCTGCAACACGGACCAGGGTAGCCAGTTCACCTCGTCGGCCTTCACCGACGTTTTGCGCCGGCAGGGCATCGCGATCAGCATGGACGGGTAATGCCTTCCCTGTTCATTTTTCCCCGAAAGGTCTTAATCTTGGCTTGACTTTTCAGAGAAATTAGCAACCGCAACGCTTCTTCAACGGTTTCCTTCTTTGTCTTAAATCCTGACAATGCAAGAGCTTGATCCATCAGCATAATCTTTTCTGCGTTCGCAGATTCTGCCTAAAATTTGTTTAAGCGTACAACCGGGCTTGTCCCGGTTGTACGCTTGAAATGATTGTTAGATTTCAGCATTTTTCATAAGCGATATTTGTGATTACTCTTTATCGCTTTTCGTTCTCGCTATTTTCAATCCGTACTTTTCGTAGTTTACTGTTTCTCCGTCAATTGTCAAAAAGTGAATATCCTGTCCGATACACTGCCAAATCATGATTCGATCAAAAGGATCGCGATGTTCGATTGGAAGTCGATAGAAAGAAATCAGGTCTTCATTTAGGAATGGCAAACATTGAAAATGGCTCAGCTCGAGTTCTTCGTAAAGTTCCTCAGGTGTCATTCCATCGAGAATTAATTTTCCAGAATTGAATTTGATTGAAATCTCCCACAAGCTTGCTTGACTGTAGAAAACCTCAACTTCGTCCGAAACCAGTAGTTCTACCACCCAACCGGGGAGCTTTTCAGGATTTGAGAATGACCAAATCAGGTAATGGGTATCAACCAGAATTTTCATGAGTTCAAGAATTCATCGTCAGTCATTCTCCAGTCGTCTCGGAACTCCACTTTCAACCTTCCCGCCAGAGAACCCAGTTTTCTTTCTTTGATTCGTTTGTATTCTGCAATTGGCACAATCACCGCAATCATGTTGCGCTGGCGACCAAACGAAATGCCGATCTCGCTTCCGGATTCGACTTCTTTCAGCAGGGACGAAAGATTGGACCGAACTTCGGCGACAGGTACAGTTTTCATAGACAAAGCATACATCAATATGTACAAGTTGTACACTAAATAATCCAGTTTTTCAGAATTTTCTAAAATCTTTTTTTCGTTTCAACAGATACCGTAAAAGCTATAGCCTCATGAGCATTGTTCGTTTTTTTTCGTCCCTGCCCGGAGGGTCCGCTCAACATTCAGTTAAGCTGCAATTCCGGCCCGAAGGGCTTGGCGTGGTTTGTGCCGAGCGAAGCGACAAGCACAAACCATGACAACAGGAATTGTCAGCTTGAACTGGTTGTTCGATGTCTCAGATTGTCATAGTAAGTGCGAATCCTTGACCGAAATGGGGGAGAACCGCGAGACTGAGGTCGACCGTTTCCCGCCAAGAAAAGGATCCACCCTATG
>JABEVL010000227.1 GCA_013043995.1 Spirochaetales bacterium
ATCGAAGGATGGCCCGTTCGGCGTCGGTGAGTTCCATCGTGACCTCCTGCCAGGAAGAGGATGAAGTAGAAAGCTGGCCCTGGGCCCCTGCGCCGCCCGAAACATCCCCGGCCAAGGTGAGTTCCCGGGTAAACAGGGCCCCGTCGCGGGTTAAAATACCATCGTTGTTGCCGTCCGTGGTCCACGTTGAACCTTCGGGAAGGGGGTAGTCCACCGACACATTTCGGGTTTGGTCGTAAAAAGAGAATCCAGGACGGGTACCCCCCGTTTGTGGAGCGACCGATCCTGTCCCGTCGATGTCGTCACCAACGGTTCCCGCCTGGAAATACACCTTGCTTCCAGACGGCAAGGTGTCTGGAAGGCAAATATCCAGGCGTACTGCGTCGGTGGACGAAAGATCCTGGGGGAGTCCGCGGTTAAAAACTACCTGAGCACCTGCCCATTGGTCAGCCCCTAGGTCGCTTTCGATCCCCACCAGTCTGTCTGTTCGAGTACTCCATCCTAAAAGCAGGTAAGGTCCTGTCCAACCGTTCGATCCGTAGGGCAGGGGCGTGGCGTTCGGGTTTTCGTTGCCTGGCGAACCTCCAGTCCCCAGATTCACGGTTCCCGACAAGGGATCAGTCGACCAATAATCTCGGTAAATCATTGCGCCTCTGTTCAACTGCGTTGCCGAAAAAGGGAGGGCCGAATTGGAATAGGTCGAAGCGATGCTCCCGGGGGCTGCTGAAGGTCTGACGGTATCGCTCGAAAGATTGGCCGATGCACCGCCGGAATTTAATCCGGCAATTTCCCTGTAACCCGTACTGTCAGCAAGAATGGCGGCTCCGCTCGTGTTGAGGCTCCAGGCCCAGGGGCCTTTTTTCCCTTGCCAAAGCACAGCACTTCCAATGCTTCCTGGTGCCTCGCCGTCAGAGGTCGTAAAACGATTTTGTTGAAGGTTCCATAAAAAGCTTTCAGCCGTCTCAAGAGTTTGACCACCGCCCAAATCAAAGTGGTTGCCTTGATAAAGGCGCAGATCGGTTGGAGTTTGAAATTGATTTTGTTTCTGGTAGGTGACGTCGATTTCATCGGAATCAAAAATAGGAACCCCCAGGTCGAGCGTTCCTGACTGTGGATCGTAGGTTGCGCCTGGCACACTTTGGCCATTCCTTGTCACGGTAATACTTCCAGGCAGGATACCTGTGCCGAGGTTGATCGAGTTGGTTACGGTTTGCGTGGTATAGGACCGGACAAGGATCTCCAGGTTGAGCGTCGCAGAAGAGGGTGTTGAGCTGGGATTGGGTAAATAAAGATCTCCCGGATTCGTGGTGGCGGCATGAAAGGGAATTCCAGGATAAAGGGAGTTATCGGCCGCTGTCACCGTAAAGTACGTGTTGCCAGGCGACCAGGTAAAGGTATAACCATAGTCCACATTGGATGTGTCTCGGGTGGTGACTGTAAAACTCGCATTGGGCTGAGTTCCGGCGGGTACGGGATAATTATTTTTGGCTTCGAAGGGAGAGTAGGCGCCAGGAAGATAAAGAACATGCCAAACTCCTGATTCACCGGGCAGCGTGATCCCAGGGAAGTTGATGTGTGAAACAGGATCTTGAAATGCCCCCGCGTTAGTCCAACTTACAAGAAGAACTTTTGCCGACGATGCGGGTAGCCGGATCGCACCCGTCGTCGGATCCAGGTAAACCTCTGCGCTCGTCGCTAGTCTGAAAGTCATCCCTTGCAGGGAGGGTTTCCATTCTGGATCTCCTTGAGGAGGCGTGGGGACAACAATAGTACCTGAAGGATCCTGAACGAGAACCGTTAAACCCGAGACGGGAAAGCTCGTCGCTGTTGAAGGAATTTGGAAAAATTGTCCACGTATCCAACTGGCAAGATCGATGACACTTTCGTTCACCTCCCTGGAACCATGAAAAACACGCGTCTGCGTCGTCGTGTCTTCGTAGCGGGCTAAAAAATCGTGCGTCGAAAAAGAGGTTCCCAGCTCAAAAGCGAGGGCGGGTTCACCTTGTTGGCCCTCGGATAAAAGAAGGTTGGCACGTGAAGGTACGCTGATCGCTGCATTTCCAATCTTAGCCCACCGCAAGAACTCATTGTCGCGTCCTAAGTAGCCTAAAAGGAAGGTGTTGCTCGAAAAAGATCCATGGTAGCCAAATTGAAAGTAGTACCTCTGATTCAGCCATAAAGACAAAATGAAATCAGGAAGTTGTTGAAAAACGAATCCTTGCTCGTAACCCGGATACCCCATCAGAGGGGCCGTACCTTGCGAAGAAAACCCAGCACCCCAGCCAAAACCCAGGTGTTCTGTCCAGGTCCCTTGAGCGGTCGCCGAAAAGTCAGAGCTCCCAAGCCGGGTTTGAAAAAGACTGGACGGCGCTTCCGGTTGGTCGTTCCCCGGTGAGCTCTGTGCGGCCAGCGTCCCAGAGACGAACGCCAAGATCACAGCTACAAAGCAGAGTTTAAGCGATCGGAAGGTCTTCACGCGGAAAAAGATAGAGATCTTTGATGCGAAAACTGCCGCGCGTGTCAATAAAATCGACAAAGTCGCTTTCGGCGTTCAAAGTTATTTCAACATGGTAATGAAGCGGGTCCCATCTTGGGTCCTCAACTGCAATTTCCAGATGAAATGTTTTTTGAGTTTCATGATCCAAAGCAGGGATGGGGTGAGGCCAAAAAAGGTAGGTTCCTGCAGTGTTCGTCACCAGCTTGTAGGGATTCTGCCAGTTAGGATCGATCACTCTTAGCAGTTTACCCTCGTGAAGAAGACTCACCTCAAGATCATGAAGGGGCGCAAAATTGGCACCGTCAAACAGTCTGCCGATGAAAGAAGGAAAATTAAAAAATCTTCCTTCCTTAGACTCGTTGAAGGGCGCGTTGGTGCGGTCTCGACGGTTCATTCTCACCATTTCGAGCCCTTCTTTGACCAAACGTGTAATATCAGCAAGCCGTTGAATTTTTTGTTGGTAATCCTGAGATTCGCTATAAGCCATCCCCCGACCCGAAACAACGTACTGGGGAGGAATTCGGTTTAGCACGAAGCAGATGATGTCCATTTTGGTTCCAGGATCATCGGGAGGGACCGAGGCCAGGTCGCTGGACGAAAATATCTCTTCGACTTTCTGGACGACTAGATCTTTAACAAGATTGTGGACACGCATGGGCGGCTCCTGTTCCGATTGTAAGTATTGCGGGGACACTGCGCAAGCTTTTGACAGAATCCCGCAATCTGGATTCCGGTCAGTTGTGGAACATCGCCCCTAAACAAAAAAACTCTCTGGGTTTTTGAGCCGACCCAATAAACTCGAAGGGCCGACAAGACGAAGCCTTTTCAGGTGCGAAGTGAAACCCGAGACAACGTTTTTGTCAAAAACAGTACCTGCCTCGGGAAAAGGCGTCGCGCGTCCATCGCGTAAAATCGGAAGGTCAACTTCAAACGAGACTGAGTTGGGGACGTCAATGGTCAGGTCCTCGACGGCAATTTTTTCGCCCAATTGGGCTTCAATTTCTTTGCGGATCTCTTCTTCGGTCACAAATTTTGTCTTTTCATCGATGAGACGTTGGGCAAAAAGGGCGTGCTCATCGTAGGGTTTTTCAAAGAGAGTGACGTAGCGGCCGGGAGTTTCTGCCAAAAGAATTTTTTGAAGCGGTGGAAAAGGCAGTTTCGACATCCGGTTCGCAAAGCTCACATCGTCCTCCTGGTAGAGATCTTCCGCACGAAGCACCTTCTCATTGAGAGCCATGCGAAGAGTTTTCTTGATGATAGCCGAAGGGGCACGAACTTTTTTGTGCCAATAGACAGATTTGTACATGAGGTATTTTGAAAAAAGGAGGTGTTCGACGGAAAGCACTCCTTTGGGATCTAAACCGATTCCCAGCTCTCGATGAGGGAGAATTTGGCTGATAATAAAATCTGCATCCTGGATACCGTAGGGAACGCCGCAGAAATAGGCGTCGCGATTCAGGTAGTCCAGCTTGTCGGGGTCCAAAACCCCGGACAAAAGACGCCGAAAGAAAGACAGCTCCTCAGAGGCCTGCGGATACGCCATCTTCTG
>JABEVL010000228.1 GCA_013043995.1 Spirochaetales bacterium
GGGATTTTGGTACAAACAGGAGAGGGGCTTTTAGCCCTGCGTGAGCTACAGCTCGCCGGTCGAAAGCCGCTCGACTTTCGAAGTTTCGTCAATGGAGCCCGCGATTTTGTGGGTTCCCGCCTCGGAGAAGAAATATGAAATATCCTGCTCCCCGCCAAAAAAAACAGCCGCCTTCCTGGTTTACAGGGTTTTTGGCGAAGGTTCTTCCTACCAAGGCCGATGATCCGGAAACGCTTCTTTACAAAAAAATCAGTTACGTGGTCGTTGGGATGATCTTCATCACCTCCTTGCTGGCCTTCACAGTCTTTGTTTTCAGCTTGCGGGGCCGCGAAGAGACCATGGTTCCCAAGGTGGTCGGAGAGGACCTGATCACGGCGATTCAGGACCTGCAGGAAAAAGAGCTTGTTCCGCATATTCAGGTTCAGTTCTCCAACAGCCCGAAAGAAAAAGGGACGGTTGTAGGGCAGGATCCTCAGGGGGGAATACTGGTGAAGTCCGGACGCCAGATCACCCTCTGGGTCTCTAAAGGCGCCGTCATCGACAAGGTTCCCAATTACATCGGTCAAAACATCAACGACGTCGAGCTGAACCTAAAGTCTTTGTTCGCGACCCAGTCGCAGGTGCTGGTCACCGTGGAAAACGACCCGATGTACGTTTACGATAATTCGCCCGAGGGGACGATCCTCGAACAAAAACCCACCCCCGGCACCCCGATCTCCTCGAACGTCACCCTCAAATTTGTCATCAGCCGAGGGCCCAAGAGCCAGTTGATCAAAGTCGGATCCTACGTGGGACAAGATTACCTCAGTGTCATGTCCCAGCTTGAAGCTCAAAGCCTCCCCTTCGAGTTCACGGTCCGCGCTCTCGAACGCAACGAACTTCCGGGCCGGGTCGTCGCCCAGGATCCGGCGCCAACCGTCGGAATCCCGCGCGGCGGGGTGATTCACCTGACGATGACCAAGCCGACGGTTCCCGCGGGACAGGTTTTTGGCCTGTTCAAGACGACTCTGCCGCAGTACCCGATCTTGGTCGACTTAAAGCTGGAAATTAAAACGGCGGCTGGGGATGTTTCGACGCTGGTCGCCATGAAACACCCCGGTGGGGCTTTCTCGGTGCCCTATTTGGCAGCGCCGGGGGACACCCTGATTCTTTCGATCCTGGGCAAGCCGATCTTGACCCAGACCGTTGCTCCTTGAAAAGTCTGGTCAACCCCTGGGGCGGCCTGGTCCGCTTTGTTGAAAGAACCACGTCGACGATGGATGAGGCCCGCGTGCTTGCGGCCTCCGGGGCACCTTCGGGGAGTTTTGTCTGGGCCTGGGAACAGACAAAAGGCCGTGGCCGCTACCCGGACAGGCGTTGGGAGGCTCGGCCTCAGGACGCTCTTTTAACCACGATTTTTTGGAAAGTAGGGGCTTTCAAAGTCCCTTCTTTTGCTTTTTCTTTGACCGTGGCCCTGGGCCTCGTCCAAGCCTTGGAGCCCTGGGCGCAGGGGGGACGATTTGCCGTCAAGTGGCCCAATGATCTGCTTTTCGAACCCGAAGACCCCGCGAGCCCTGCGAGAAAGGTCGCAGGGATTCTGACAGCTGTGCGCCGTGAGGGCGGAGAGCTTTGGATTCATGCGGGTATCGGCTTGAATTTGCGCCGTCCGGCCGGAGACTCTTTCCGCCGTCCTGCCGGTGCCGTGTCGGACCTGGGGCTCGACTGGAGCCCTGAACGCGCCCTGGAAATCCTCCTGCCGTCCTTGAAAAAGGCCCTCGACGACCCGGATCCCCGTGCCAGCCTTGTTCCGCACCTTTGGAGTTGGGGCGAACCGGCCGTCTGGGATTTGCCGACTCCGGAAGGGGGGCGAACCGTGGAGGGCCGGATCGTTCGACTTGAACCAACGGGTGCCCTGGTTTTGCAAACCAACGAAGGCGTGTTCACTGTGTATTCAGGAGAGTGAAAGCCGTTTTTTTTAGCCAGGCGTCGACGTCAAATTTGCGACGGAGCCCTTGCTGCACCATCGATCGGACACTGCCCCAGACGGCCCGTTCTCCCCAGGGCCGGTCGTGCTTGCCAAAGCACCAGGCGATGCCCGCCCACGAATTGGGGTCCCGTCCATCGACGGCCCACCTGTTGTTCAGCCTGAGAGCCAGGGAGAAGGCTTCGCGGGGGGAGGCGCTCCATTCGAGCATCTTTTTTCCCCAGTACATGCGCAGGTAGCCGGGCATCGTTCCTGTGGCCGTGAGGAGCTTTTGACAGGCGTTCCAGACTTCGTCGTGCGTCTGAGCTTTTTCCCATTCTGATTCGGTGTAGCTGAACTCTCTGGGATCTTTTTCGTGCAGGGCCAGGGTCTTAAGTGCCCAAGCCGGCAGGGTGTCAAACTCGTTGTAGCGGGGTTGAAAGTAAACAAAGTTGACCGATAGTTCGCGGCGGACCAAGGCCTCGTCGAGAAACTCGGCGACAGAATCTGTCCCAGCCGAAATAAAGTCAGCCCGTGGACGCCATACACCCTCGGCTTTGAGGTCGCGGATCAGGGTGAGGGGGCCAAGGTGGCCAAAGTGGAGGTAGGGAGAAAGACCGGATTGCACGTCCTCGAGGGGATCGTTGCGGTTGCCGTAACGGGCCAGCTTGCGAGCCAGAAAATCGTGCCAAACTTCCAGGGCCTGGAGCGGTCCCCCCCGTAAGGCGACTGGTGGCACCGAAGTGTCGAGGTTCCATGCGGCCAGATGTGGAC
>JABEVL010000229.1 GCA_013043995.1 Spirochaetales bacterium
GCCGTAAGCACTGCCCATGTCTTTTTGTTCCAAGCCAAGCAAAGAGGCCGCTTCGGCCATGGCAATGGGACCTTTTTGCAAGGCTTTCAAAAGGTTTTCCTCGGGGGTTCCTGCCGAAAACTGCTCGCGTCCCAGCTCGGTGATTTCGTAGACCGTACGCGAGGTACGCCCCGTTTCCCGGCAAAGATTTTTTCCGCAGAGCCAGGAAAAAGCTTGGTTGGCTTGACCTATTTTGTAGTCGAGCTTTTGCCCCAAAAGCGAGGCCGTCAAAGGCTCGTGGGGGGCAAAGTTGAGAAGAATCTTTACTTCAAGGGGGTGAAGGCTTTTCACCAGGGTGTCCTGGTCCATTGAAAACGCTCCATGGGAAGGGTCGCCTGCGCGGATACAAAGTCTGCGGGCATATTTTTATACCACAAGGGGCCCGATCACGGGAAGCTTAAAAGACCCAACTCCCCTGGACTTGGCGGGAAAACGGGATTTCAGCCTTAAAAAAAGGTTCCGGCAGGAATATATTGCGTAATTTTAAAGAAAAATACCCGTTTGGTTGAAACCTGAGGTTTTCGGCTCTATGTTAGGGGAGTTCGAAACAAGGTGGGAGTGCTTCATGGAAATCATCAACACGGACAAGGCCGCCCGGATTCTTGCAGGGGACGTTGAGCTCTTTAAGGAACTGATGAACATTATTGAAAACTCACTGGACGAGAAGTATAGCCGCCTCGAAACCGCCCTCGCCGAGGGGAATGGGGACGATCTGGAGCTCTACGCCCATCAATTCAAGGGGGCACTTCGCAATATCGCCGCCGAGGAGTGCTGCGCCGCCCTAGAAAAACTCGAAAAGTGCGGTGCTACAAGAGATTTTCCGCAGGCACGCGGGCTTTTCGACGAAGTCAGGCCGCTGGTACAACGTCTTTTCGATTTTTATCGTGAAAACACTTGGGAAAAAGATTTTTTGACTTACCGTCAGAGCACCCAGAACCGCCAAGGATCCTGATGGGCACGGCATTGTTTCTCAGACTGGAAAACTTTTTTTGAAACGACCTAACAGAGTTCTTCGGCGGCGAGTCCAAAACGAAAAAGAGCCGAAATCAGGTCTTCCTTGGTCACCCGGGAGTTCTTTTTCCAGACCACTTTCATGATGTTCTTTTTTGTGTCAAGTTTGGCTTCCCGAACGCCTTCAAGCTCTTCCAAGGACGAGGTTACGATCCGGGGGTTGGAAATTTGGTCGAGGCCAAAAATGCTGAGTTTGACAGTAGGATCAGAGCGAAATAAAAATTGAAAGCCCATGATTACCTCCATTGTCCTTCATAGTCCATTTAACGGATATAAAATATCACCTTTCCTTCTCTCTTTCAAGAAATCCTTTCTAAATAACAGAAATTTCATTTTGCGCAGCAGTTGAGCATTTACCGAACCTTGCCTAAAATGCCGATCATGTTTGTTATTCTTCCTAAATCCCTCTGGATTGCCGTTGGGGTTCAAGTGATCAGTCAGGTTTTTAAGTTTCTTCAGAGATCGATTCTCGAAAAGCGCCTGTCGTGGAGAAATCTCGTCACTTTTGGAGGGATGCCTTCGGCGCATTCGGCCTTTGTGACGGCCCTGGCAACAGCGATTGCCGTTTATGCGGGGCTTGGCTCCGACCTTTTTGGTCTGTCTGCGGTTTTTGGAGCGATCGTCATCTTTGACGCCTACAAGCTGCGGGGAAACGTGGAAAAGCAAGCGAAAATCCTCAACCGCGTCCAGGCCCAGGTTCTGCTTCCCCAAGACCGGCTGGTGATCAATGAGCACGTGGGGCATACGTTTCCCGAGATTGTCGCGGGGATCGTCTTTGCCCTGGTGCTGGCACTCCCCGCCGCGCTCCTGTGGAAGTAATCCGTCGGCCCGTTTTATTGGGCTATTTTTTCTTTTTTTTCTTGTCCGGCTTGACGACTTCCGGGGTAACAGAAACAAGTTCCTCGGCCTTGGGCCAGAGCTGGGGGATGAAGTTCAGGCTGGACAACGGAGGCCTGACGTAGTCTTTGGCCGCCTGCCTTTTCGGCAGTTTTAAAGGTTCGGGCGTCAGATCCTTGTAGGCCACCTGGCTCAAAAAATGGTGCAGGACGTTCAAATGGGCTGCGCGTTTCAGATCGCTCGGCACCTCGTACCAGGGCGCTTCGGGAATATGGCTGAATGTCAGCATCGCGTCTTTTGCCTTGGAATAGTCCACCCAGCGGGTCCGGGCCCCCAGGTCCATCGGACTGAGCTTCCAGCGTTTGGCAGGGTCATCCAGGCGTTCCTGAAATCTTTTTTCCTGTTCCTCGTCGCTCACCGAAAGCCAGTATTTCAGGATCAAGATTCCCGAACGGACGAGCATCCTTTCAAACTCGGAGACCGAGCGGGCAAATTCCTGGTACTCTTCTTCGGTGCAGAACCCCATGACCCGCTCAACACCCGCGCGGTTGTACCAGCTGCGGTCAAAGACCACGATTTCCCCGCCGGCGGGCAGGTGGGCCACGTAACGCTGGAA
>JABEVL010000230.1 GCA_013043995.1 Spirochaetales bacterium
GAAGAACCTTCGCCATGTTTTCATCCTGCAAGCTTACCCCTCGGACCGGTTTTTGACGAGAGGGGGCCTAGGACCTGTGGCGCAGGGCTGCCAGACGGCGCTCGTCTTCGCGGACTGAGTTTTCCTGAATCTCTTGGCGGGACATCAGAAAAAGCTCTTCAAAACGCAGGGCTTCCGCAATGACTTCGGGATGACTCCACAGAATCGGGGCCGCCACGACGACCTTGCGCGTTTCAAAATGCGAAATCGACCCCCTCAAGGCTGTTCTGGTCGACAAAAGATCGACGCTGGTGCGGCTCAACGAACCTCCCATCCAAACATCCCACCCCAAGGAACGCGCCTTTGTGGCCACCTTTTCAGCCTGATTCAGCAGAAAATCTGAATCAGGGGTCACCGAGGGCTCCATGAAAGAACCGGCCAAGTCGGTTCTTCCAATCGTGAAAGAATCCATTTTTCCCTCGGCGTAGTCCAAAATTTCGTCGAAAGCGTCCAGGCAGGTCCGGGTTTCCACGTTAAAGGCGAGCCGGGGCTTGCGGCCAAAGGGGTAGACCCGGTTGACGGACTCCCAAAACTTGGCCAGCGCAAAGGGGCTTTCGATCATCGGGGCGACCAAGCCGTCAACCCCGAGCTCCAAAGAGTCGCGCAAGTCGCGGACTGGTTCGCAGCCGCCGACCTTGAGGAGGAGGCCCAGCCCTGCCAAAGCCGTCAAACGCCTCAAGCGCACCAGATCGTTGAAGCTCGAACCTTCGGCCTCAAACTCGGCCTTGATGTAGGAAATCTCAAACTGGTCGCGCAGACGAAGCAACTGGGCATACAGGTCTTCTTCCAAACCGAACATCGCGCCCCCTTATGACTCAGCGAACCCTTCTAGTATCGGCACGGGTTTCGAAAAGAAAAAGCTCCCGTCAGGGGTCAATTTTGGGAGTTTCAGCCTCTGTTGCAGCTTCAGGGAGGGGCCGGGGAAAAAAGAGGGCGTAAAACCGCACGAGAGGCGTTTTTTCCACGAGCAGGACGAGGACAGACGTGACGACGACGCTCAGGATCACCGCCGTTACGGTGAAGCTCTGTATCGTTGCCCCGTCGGTCATCCCCCGGGCCAGTGGAATCCCCGCCAAGACGGCCGAGGCCAAACCCTTGGGAACCAGGACCGAAATCAGGGCGCCTTCGCGTTTTTCGGTCTTTGCCTTGAGGAAAAGACCCGCCAAAAACGGTCTAAAAGTGAAAAGAGCTCCCAAAAAGATCAAGATGTAGGGCAAGCTCTGGAGATCCGCCCACTGAAACGAAAGCCCCAGGAAAAAGAAAAAGAAAGTTTTGAGAAGAAAAGTGACTTCACTGAAAAAGCTCAGCTCGATGGACGTCAGGCTGGCGGGGTTCCCCTTTTTGACGAGCGGAAGCCGATGAAAACCGAGTTCCACCTGATTGGTCAGCCCAAAGCCAAAGGCCAAGGCTGCAAACGCGCCCGAAAAACCCAAAAATTCGGTCAATCCGTACAAAACAAGCCCAAAAGCGAGGGTCGAAAAAACCGTATTGGGGATGCCCCGGATGGAATTCAACACGAGGATCCAGACGAGACTTCCCAAAAGACCGATGATGACAGCAAAAAGAAAGGCAGAAAGCAACTGACCCAGCATCGGGCCGATGGCAAAGTGCCCGCCCACCCCGAGGTTGATCAGCGAAAAAGTCAGAATAATCGACAACACGTCCGTCAAGGCCGATTCCAGGATGACCGAGGTTTGATTGTTGTCCGAAAGTCCAAGGTACTTGGCCAGGGGGATCACGACGGCAGGCGAAATTCCCCCCAAGATCGTTCCCAGGGTCAGGGCTCCCAGCACCGACAAACCCATAAAAAAGACGCCCACAGAGGCTGCAATCGCTACCGTCAAAAAGAACGTCGAAAGGGCTAAACCCAGGGTTCCCTTGAGCGACTGCGACAAGGTCGCGGGGCTCAGGTGGGTTCCGCCTTCAAAAAGCAACAAAACGAGCGCAAAGGTACTCAAGACGTTGCCGACAACGCCGAAATCCTTGAGGTTCACAAAACCCGAGACAGGGCCCGCCAAAAAACCCAAAAGGATGAGGAAAAAAACGTCGGGGATCTTCGTTCTTTGGAACAAAAGAACGAGGAAATGGGCTGAAAAGAACATCAACCCCAAAAAAAGTAGTGAAACACCCATCCTCAAGCCCCTTTGGTTTTCTTTTGATTTCCTTTTTTTTACAAAGAACTTTCAAAGATTACAAAATATCCATCCAAGTGTCAAAATTGCGGCACTCTCCTTACTTCCTTTCCGCAACCGGAGACCGTGGGAAATTTAAAGACCTGGGGATGACCAGAGAATCAGGCGCTCCCAAAGGCAGGTTTGAAGCCAGGGATCGGCCAAACGGGCTGCGCGGTGGGGGTGTTCTGTCGGCCACCAAACGCCTGAGGGTCCCAGAGGGGCCGACTCGGCCAACCTGAGAGCCCTTTCTGTCAGCTTTTCAAGGGAAGGGGTGAAAATGGACAAGAGATGGATGCCGAACTTTTCGTGGGGAACCAGGTGCGGAAAAACATCCAGGTCGAGCCATCCGGGTCTGAAGGCAAAGGCCCCCATTCCTCTGTCCTGCCAGCGTTGGGCTAGGGCAAAGGTCCACAAAAGGCGGGCGGCCTGTGCGTCGGCCCAAGCGACCGTGGGATCAGGCAGCGGGCCTTCGGGCAAGACTTCGGTGTCGTCAGCTTCTCCGGCGCCGGCCGCCAGCAAGGTTTGCGAGTCTTCTGGAGCTGTCGATTCTTCGTCGAGTTCTGCAACACTGGACGCCAGGGCTTCGCTCGACCAGTCGAGTCTTCCCGTCGCCCAAGCCGCTGAAACGTCGCAGACGACACGGCCCCCGCGTGCGGCCAACAAGGGTTCAAGGGCATTGGTCAACACAAAAGGTGACAGAACGTTGTAAACAAAGGAAGGCTCGGGGTCAACCAGCGTCGCGGGTTCGTCCGGGGCGGGCCTCCATCCCGCAAAATGGAAGACCGCGTCCAGGGCGTCGGTACGCGTCCGAATCCGCTCCGCCAGCGCCGCCGCATCCCCCACAACA
>JABEVL010000231.1 GCA_013043995.1 Spirochaetales bacterium
ATGTCGTCGATATTGGAATCTTCGTGATAAACCTTGATCAGGTGAAGCATCGTATTCAGGATGTCGTCGCGCGTCAGGACGGTTTCTTCTATCGGAACGGGGTAACCGAACTTTTTATTGAGCTTGTAACGTCCAACCTTGCCCAGGTCGTAGCGGCGGGGGTTGAAGAACATCATCGCCAGATCTTTTTCGGCACTCTCGACAGAAACAGGCTCACCCGGCAGGAGGACCGAATAAACCGCCGCCAGGGAATCTTCACGGGTCGGCTCGTCGTCTTTTGAGGGGTCGCGGATGTACTTGGCGTCTTCCCGCTCAAAACAGTTCAGGATGATTTTGCTTGAAAGGTAGCTGCAACCTTCTTCCTTGGACTTTGCGCGCGAATCGTCGATGATGCAAATCTCTTTAACGCCCTGGTGCAACAACTCATCGATTTCGTGAGCATGCAAACGCTCGCCGGCACGGTTGAGTTTCTTTCGGTCTTCACCTTCGCCCACCCAAACGGATTTCGCCAAACAAGAGCCAGAAAGCTTCTCCTTGACGTCCACACCCCCTTCCAAACTGACCACTTTCGTTTCGTAGAACCAAGCCAGGATCTCATCCCGCGTCCCCATTCCCAGGGCCCGCAACAACAGTGTCGCCAAAATACGTTTTTTCCGGTCGATCTTGGCGTAGATCAACTCTTTTTTTTGATCAATCTCAAATTCCAGCCAAGACCCCTTATTCGGGATAATCCGGCTGGAAAAAATTCCTTTTTCGTGGCTGAAAACAACGCCTGGAGAGCGATGAATCTGGGAAACGACGACACGCTCCGCTCCGTTAATAATAAACGTCCCCCGATCGGTCATGATCGGGATATCACCCATGTAAATGTCTTTTTGACGAATTTCACCCGTGGTATTGAAAAACAAATTGACCCGAGATTTAAGAGGAATGGCGTAGGTCAAGCCTTTTTTCTTGCATTCGTTCTCTGAAAATTTGACACCCGCCTCGTCAAGAACATAATAGCTGTATTCGAGTGTGAGTTCTTCGTTTTGACTGACAATAGGGAAGGTTTCAAGAAAAACCTCTTGCAAGCCCTGGCGTTTTAGGGGTTGTCCGCTCCGAAGAGTTTCCCGTTGAAGAAAACGCTCGTAGGAGGATAGTTGAATATCAATGAGGTCAGGCAACTCCATTACCTCTTCGATATCCTTGCCTATATAAAGACGGTCAATTTTTTTTGGACGCGTCGAATTCATGGTACCCCCTGACAAAGATACCACCAGAGGCTTTTACAACCCCTGGTGGCTCATGAGAAAAAAATCAAACAAAAAGTCGTTGATTAACGAATCTCAACGTCTGCGCCCACAGCCGTGAGCTTCTTTTTGATATCTTCGGCCTCAGCCTTGGAAACAGCCTCTTTAACAGGCTTCCCGCCGGCCTCAACCAAGTCCTTCGCTTCCTTGAGCCCGAGGCTCGTAATTTCGCGAACAACCTTGATCACGTCGATCTTTTTATCTCCGTGTCCCTTGAGGATAACGTCAAACTCCGTTTTTTCCTCAGCAGGAGCTGCCCCAGCGGCCGCAGGTCCGGCAACTGCAGCCACAGCCACAGGAGCGGCAGCCGTAACACCGAACTTCTCTTCCATAGCCTTAACAAGCTCGGAAACTTCAAGCACCGTCATGCCGGCGATTGCTTCCAGGATTTCCTGGGTTGAAAGTTTAGCCATATTATCTTCTCCTTATATTTAACCCGGGATAGCAGGCTGAAATTCTGAAGACTAACCCAGGAGTATTTCTTACTGACCCGCTGCCTTTTGATCGGCAACGGCCTGAAGGGTACGAACCAGCTTGGTCGTCACTCCGTTAAGCACAAAGACCAAATTCTGAACAGGCGCCTTCATCGTGCTCATCAACATCGAGATGAGCTGATTCTTGCTGGGCAACTTCGAGTAAGCTTCCACCTGAGCCGCACTGTAAATGTTACCCGCAAGTAGCCCACCCTTGAGCTCCAAGGTGGGGACTTCCTTGGCAAAGTCAAAAAGGATCTTGGCCACAGGGCCGCCGTCTTTACGAGCGACAACCACGGCCGTCGGACCCACAAGGTAGGCATCGACGTTGGCGTTCATCTTTTTGAAAGCGATCTTTGCAAAGTTGTTCTTAACGACCTTAAATTCGGCACCTTCCTGACGGAGCGCCCGGCGCAAGGTGAACAACTGCTCCACCGTCATGCCGCGGTATCCAGCAAAAAGAAAATCCTGAACACCTTCAAACTTGTGATCAAGAGCGGCAACCGCCTCGACCTTATAGGGTTGAATGACTTTTTCAGCCATGATTTACTCCTTGCCTTCCTTGGGTTCCTTGAACTGAACACGAACCCCAGGACCCATGGTTGAACTCACCGAAACGCTCCGGATGTATTCACCTTTCAAGTCCGACGGTCGACGGCGCTCAAGCTCGGTCATAAAGGCCGAAACGTTTTCCTTCACCTTAGCCACGTCCATAGAAACCTTCCCAACGGGCAAGTGCACAACGCCCGTCTTGTCCGCCCGGAACTCAAGCCGGCCAGCCCGAAGCTCCTTAATGGCCGCGACAAGATCATTCGTCACAGTTCCTGTTTTAGGGTTAGGCATCAAACCCCGGCGACCCAAAACTGGACCCAATTTACCAACATCTTTCATCATATCGGGAGTGGCGACACAAACGTCGAAATCCATCCAACCCCCGCGAATCTTTTCAATCAGGTCGCTATCTCCGACAAAAGCCGCGCCATTGGCCCTTGCTTCGTCGGCTTTATCACCCTTGGCAAAAACCAAAATTTTCTTTTCACCCAAAAAGGTGTTCGGCATCACGACAGTATCGCGCACCGTGTGGTTTTTCTTCAGGTTGAGTTTGACAGAAATTTCCACGGTCTCATCAAACTTGGCAAAAGCAACGGTTTTAACAAGACCCAAAGCCTCATCGTAGCTGTAAAGCTTTTCAGCGTCGATTTTTTCAACCGCCGAGCGGTATTTTTTTCCGTGACTCATTTCACCACCTCAACACCCATGGAACGGGCCGTTCCGGCGATAATTCTTTTAGCAGCCTCGAGATCGTTCGCATTCAAATCAGACATCTTCAGTTTGGCAATTTCTTCAATTTTCTTGTCGGCCAACTTCGCCACCTTCACCTTGTGCGATTCCGGAGAGCCTTTTTCAATCCCCGCCGCCTTTTTAATCAGAACCGAGGCCGGGGGTGTCTTAAGGATAAAAGTGAACGATTTATCTGAATAAATCGTGATAATAGCAGGAATAATTAAACCAACTTCCATTCCCTTGGTTCGATCATTAAACTGCTGAACAAATTGCGGCGCCGAAACGCCGTGCGGACCAAGTGCCGGTCCAACCGGAGGTGCAGGAGTCGCCTTGCCCGCCGGGCACTGCAACTTGACAACCGCTGTAATCTTCTTTTTGGCCATAAAGACTCCTATGTGGTGCTATCGGACCGCAACGCGATCCTCCCACGGAAGCTGCTGCGGAGGATTCGAGCTTTGTTTCGTCGGCACTCAGATCCTCACGTACTTTTCTGTACGCTCCGGTCTTCGCTTCTCCTCAACTTCGCCCCAACCCTTCCTCGCGACGCTTCCGTTTTTCTTTGTTAGGCTAACG
>JABEVL010000232.1 GCA_013043995.1 Spirochaetales bacterium
CCTTAATGCTTATGAATTGGACGTGGCTGGGGTTTTGGAGCCTGTCAAGGCTTGAATAAGGTCGTTTTTTCCAAGACTCCTGGCCAAGTCCAAAGGCGTTTTACCGTCCTTGTCGCGTAGTGTTGGGTCGGCACCCAGACTCAAAAGAAACTGGATGGCTGAGGGGGGAGCTCCGCTCAGGACGGCCAAATGGAGGGCCGTCCTCCCGTTGTTGTTCTGATTGTTGACATTTTGCGGGGAAAAAAAGGCTTTCCAAGCGTCGCTGCCCGAGCGCAAAGCGACTGTGGCGGGGGATTCGCCGGCTTTGTTTTCTGCAAAGGGATCGGCACCATTTTGAATCAGAATCTGAATCGCCTGGGCATCGGCACGGGCTGCCGCCAGATGAAGGGGCGTCGTGCCGCTGAGGTCGCGGTCCTGAGAGCGTCCGCCGCGGGACAAGAGGAGCTTGAGGAGGTTGTGCTGACCGTTGAGAACTGCCTCAAAAACAGGGGTTTTTCCGCTGTTGTCGGCCGCGTTGGGATTGGCTTTTTTGTCTAGGAGGTACAAACAAAGAGCCTGCTCACCGCGGCGAACGGCCTGGTCAAGAACCGTTCTGCCTTCATTATTACGTGACTCAAGGTCGGAGCCTCCAGCCAACAGAGCGTTACCCACACTTTCAACTTGGGATGGACTCACCCAGATGAGTTCCTGCAAAGGGGTTTCACCGGCTTTGTTGGTTGCAGTTACCGAGGCCCCTGCTTTTAAAAGTAGGTCAACCAGTGAAGCTGCACTCTGGCGGGCGGCCTCGTGCAAGGGGGTGTCTCCAGCCATGTTCTGCACTTGAACCGACGCCCCCTTGCTCAGTAGAAGTGCAACCTCGGCGTCCGAATTGGAATCTATGGCGTAGTACAGGGCAGTATTTTGAGAGGAATCCGCCATGGCAAGGACGTTTGGCGTGAAAAAGTTCTCTTGAAAAGCCACAGGGGCCTGGAACGCCAGGCTCAGGGGAGATTGAGACTGATTGTCGACCAGAAAAAGGTTGGATCCTTTTTTGAGCAACAATGAGCAGAGGGAAGCGTTTTGACTGAGAACGGCTAGGTGAAGGGGACTTTGGCCCTTTTTGTTGCGTTCATTGGGATCGGCACCTTGATCCAACAAGTACTGAACCGCGGCAGGGTAGTTCCCGGCCAGTATTGCGAGATGGAGGGCCGTATTGCCGTTGTCATCTTGTTTGTCCACGTTGGTTTTGTCCACCAGCCAGGAAAGTGGGGCAACACCCTGGCGGATAGCTTCCGAGACTGGGGATTGGTCGTCGTTGTTGACGGCGAAGATGCTTGCCCCGGCTGCCCTCAAAGCGATGACCAGAGGTGTGTGCTGGTCGCGGACGGCCTCAAAAAGCGGGCTGTTTCCGCGTTTATTCCTGGCATTCACGTCGGCTCCGTGTGAAACCAGCAGGTTAACAAGTTCTGGAGCCAGGTTCAGGGCAATCACCATGTGGAGCGGGGTGTTGCCGAAATTATTTTTCAGGTTGGGGTCGGCCTTGTTTTCTAACAGTAACCTAACTTCAGTCAGAGGATCTTGTGAGGTCAGTGCGAGGTGCAGGGCCGTGTTGTTGTTAAAGTCCTGGAGGTTCACATTGGCACCTAACTGAAGAAGGTCTTTGACCGCTTGAATCTGGGTATTTTCGAGAGCTTTGTGCAACGGTGTGTTGCCTGCCAGATCACGAGCATCGACAACGGCTCCTTTTTGAACGAGGAACTTGAGGATGCCCGTTTGCCCTCGCGAAGCCGCGAAGTGCAGCGGAGTGTTGCCTAAATCGAAGGCCAGAGAGACGTCATTGGCAATACCGGCCTTACCAAAGTACTCAAGATCGGGCGAATTGGGCACGGGAGCACCGTGTTGAAAAAGCATCCAGGCTATTTCGGCGTGTTTTTCGCTTTGTGGAAACTGAAGAGCAAGATCCGCTGGAGTTTGCCCGGCATTATTTCGTGCTGAAGGGTCCCCCCCCAGGTTAAGTATCATGGATACAAGGGGCTCGTTTCCCCTTTGGGCGGCCAGATGCAGGGGCGTATTCCCCTCCTGGTCGTGAGAACCAACGTTTTCTTTTGTCAAAAGAAGGGGGATCAAAGTTGGATTTTGATCCAGGGCTGTTTGAAGCGGCGAGCGGCCTTGGGCATCCTTGAGAAAAATCGAAGCCTTGTACTGAACAAGCAGGGGAATGGTCTTGACCGAGTTGTTTTCCACAGCCAAAAGCAGAGGCGTTTTACCTTCCTTATTCTGCAGGTCAACCGTGGCCCCTCTTGCCAGCAGGACAGCCGCAATATCCGAAAGGTCCTTTTCAGCGGCGATGTGTAGGGCTGAGTTGCCGTAAGTATCTGTGCTGTTGACGTTCGTATCCAGTCCAAAGATTTGGCGAATTTTTTCTAAATTTTGGTTTTCGACAAGGTCCAACAGGCTTTCTTTGGGTTTTTCAGGCGCAGGCGCACTGGTGCACGCGGCGAGCAAAAAAAGCACAGGGAATAGGAAGCGAAACGAGTGGGACTTCATGGGTCTATTTTCGG
The DNA here is from genome assembly GCA_013043995.1 of Spirochaetales bacterium. Lineage (GTDB taxonomy): Bacteria > Spirochaetota > Spirochaetia > JABEVK01 > JABEVK01 > JABEVK01. The sequence continues at coordinate 2,541 of JABEVL010000232.1, forward strand.
AATTTTGTTGCCTCTCCTGAAAGAAATGCTTAAAGGATTCTTTGTTTTGTCTTGCAATCTGAGAAAGAAATCGTCTTCAATAGGCAGTGTTTTGAGGAGGAGGCCATGGATTTAAAAACTTTAGCAGCCTATTTCGATCATACTTTGTTGAAAGCCCCGGCCAGCGAGAGTGATATCCGCCAACTTTGCCAGGAGGCTCGCGAGTGGGGCTTTGCGTCGGTCTGCGTTAATCCCAGCCGCGTCCCATTGGCTTCGCGCTTATTGAAAGGGTCAAGCGTCAAGGTTTGTACGGTTGTGGGCTTTCCTTTGGGTGCAACAACGACCCTGATTAAACGAGAGGAAGCCCGTCATTCAGTCCATTCGGGTGCCCAAGAGATCGACATGGTCGTGAACTTGGGCTGGATAGCAGATCAGGCGTGGGACAAGCTGAAAAATGAAATTCATCAGGTTGTCGAAGCATCTGGGGACACTATCGTCAAAGTTATTCTGGAAACTTGTCTTTGGGACAAACGTGAGATCCAGACCGCTTGCCGTTGTGCCGAGGATGCCGGAGCGCATTTTGTCAAAACCTCGACGGGGTTCAGCTTAGAGGGAGCCCGGATCGAACAGGTTGAGTGGATGCGCTCAAGCGTTTCAAACCGCGTCGGGGTCAAAGCCTCGGGGGGCATCAAAACACTCGAGCAAACCCTGAATTTGATCCAAGCCGGAGCGAGTCGAATCGGATCGAGTTCATCGGTGTCCATCCTCAAGGATTTTTTGCTAAAATAGGCCTATGCCCGCACAAATTGCTCACATTTTGCACGGTTTGTCCTGTGCAGAAGAGGTCTGGCCCGCTGGAACAAAATCCCTCCTGCACGAAGGCGCCTTTTTTCTCGGGTGCCAGGGGCCGGACATCTTTTACCACAATCAGAGGACGCGGCCGTCTGGTTTTCTTTATGGGGCCCGCATCCATCGTTGGGGATGGGGCAAATTTTGTTCTACCTTTGCCCGGCTAGCCCTGGGGGAAGGATGGAAGAAAGAAGATCCGGGTTTTGCTTTTTTGGCAGGCTGGGTTGTCCATGGTTTCCTCGACCGCAGTCTTCATCCTTTCATCGTCTGGTTTTCGGGATGGAGGGTCCCCTCCGACCCTTCGACAGAGAAATTAGCCCGTTCCCACGCTTTTTTTGAACGAATTCTGGACGTTCTTTTCTTTGAAGCGCGCCAGCATGAGAACTTCTTTCACTGCGACTGGATGTCGCGGCTCGGCAAGGCCGAAGATTTTTCACAGAGTTTTTGGGAGGTCTTTGCACAAAGCCTTTGGAGAACCTACCCCGGCGCTTACGGTTATGACGACGCCTTGATCCGCTCCCAAAATGCCGTCCGCGATGCCGTCGGCTTTATGGAAACGAGCGATCCTCAAAATGCAAAAAACGCCGTTTCTGCTGCTTGGGCTGATCGCGAGGACCTGGCAGGGCGCCCCGCGTGGGGAAGCTACCCCCGGATTGCCTTGTTCCACCCCGGCATACTACCCCCCGAAGATTTTCTTAACCGGCAACACGGTGAGTGGCGTCATCCGGTTGGGGGGGAGCCCCATTCTGAAAGCGCCGACGACCTTTTTGACACTGCAACGCAACAGGGAGGCGAAGCGCTGAAACTCTTGGCCAAGGCATGGGAGGCCCCTTTTGAGGAGGCTGTCTCACTTTTGGGCCGTCTGGAAATACTTTTGGGAAACGGGAGCCTGAACCTGCCTGACGCAGAGGGTGTATCCCGTGGCCCACAATTTTCCAAACCTTGGGATTTTGAACACCTGATGGAACTCCAGCGAAGGTTTTACTTGAAAGAGTAGGAAGCCCCTCTCAGTCAGACTCGGGGGGCTCGTCTTCGGCCTCCTGAATGACCACGCGGCAATCTTCCCGCCATTCCACATAACCTTCGCTTTCCAAAAGGTTCAAAATTCCCAGCAGGGGCTTTCTCGAGCACTGGAGTTCTTCTTTAACTTCAGCTATTTTCCAGGCTTTTCCCAAGGTTCCCCGTCCGCAAAGCGTCCGCCGAATGCCCGCCCAGGCCGAGTTCGCGTACACCCAGGGAGATTCTGTCTGAACGGCCAAGTCCATTCGTACCAAGTCGGTGAGGGTTTTTTTCAGGACTTCGTTTTTTTCTATCGAGATGTCGATTCCCGAAAGTCCTGCCGTTTCTAAGCGATCGAGAAGGCTCTTGGCCAGGGGCGAAAGGAACTCCTTGGGATTGCCGACAGGCAGGTACCAGCTGTCTTTCTTTCGAAGGGTTCCATCCTGTATCAAATGTTGCGCGAGCATTTCAAAAACAGGTTGAGGCAGTGCCATCCTTTCCCTAGCTGCATCACGATCCAGGCCTCCGGGTTGCGCACAGGCATTGCGCATCTTTTTGGAAAAATGTCCAAGGGCCTTTTGCATGATCCGGACGCTGCCTGAAGCCTCTGAATCTTCAAACTCTTCATTTCTAAGAGTTGGTGGGAGAATGACCCAGCCGTTGACGCGCAAGTTGACCGAGTAAAGGGC
>JABEVL010000233.1 GCA_013043995.1 Spirochaetales bacterium
GCTGGAATAGATTCCATACCGCCGAACCAACTGCGCTCTACGCCGCGGAAGGTGACAAGCTGGTCGACAAACTCGAATCCCTTGAAGGTCTCGATCTTTCCGTCAAAGAACCCGTTGGCACGGGCCAACCAAGTGACAACATCGGCGGCGGAATCATAGCTGATCCGTTGTTCAAAGACGGCACCCCGAACCCCTGCCCGAGAGCTTCCGTGAGGTTGCCTGACTGGCGAAGTAAGAATAGCCCCCGGGGAACGGCGAGATCGCCCGACGACCGCGTGCGGGCGGCTGGAAGCTCGCCGTAGGGGGCGTGTCGGTCAAAGCTCACTGAGCTTATTCTGTGACGCCCCCTGGCCTTGCCAGCTTCCCCAGGTTATATAGTTGACAAAATATGTCATATTTGGCATTTATTAACGCCTGTTAACACAGAACTTTTCGACGAGGGCCTTTTCATTTCCTAAGGAGGATTGCCGTGTCAGTTCCAACGATCATCTTTTTGGGGGCCCTGGCGGGTTTGACCATCTTTCTGGGGCTTCCTTTTGCCCGCTTAAAAAATCTTTCAGCAACGGTGAAGGGTCTCGTCACAGCCTTGGCCACGGGTGTTCTCCTTTACTTGCTGACCGACGTGACCTCAAAAATGCTGGAACCCATCGCCGAAGTTTTTACCCGTACCATGTCGGCAGGTTCTGCTCGCCTGGAGGGACTGGGGGAACTCGGACTTTTGGTCGTGGGATTATCCCTGGGCCTGGTCGGCATCGTTGCTTTGACGCACCGCTTTCAAAAAGGCGCTCACCCCGCACCGAGCGGCACTCCTGCGAAAACAGCTCAGGCCCAGACCCCGGCTTCAATCGCCGAAATTCGCCCTGAAACCCTTTCGCTGATCATTGCGATCGGGATAGGCGCCCACAACCTTTCCGAAGGCCTGGCTATCGGTCAGGCCGCCGCCAGCGGATCGCTCCAGCTGGCCTGGCTCCTGATCCTGGGCTTTGGCTTGCACAACCTGACCGAAGGCTTTGGGATTGCGGGGCCGTTAAGCGGCAGGCCCGTATCCTGGAAGTTTCTTGGAGCGTTGGGGCTCATCGGAGGGGGACCGACCTTTTGGGGAACCGTGCTGGGAATCAGTTTCCACTCGCCCGAGTTGTTCGTTTTCAGCCTAGCTTTTGCCGCAGGGGCGATCCTGTACGTCGTGATGGAACTTCTGGGAGCGGCCCGCCGCTATTCTCGGCTCGTTGTCGCCGTCGGCTTGCTTGCAGGATTTTTGCTGGGTTTGGGAACCGATTTTTTGCTGACCCTTGCCGGGGCCTAATCCCCGCAGGTTCTTCGGAGGGATTTTCTTCCCTCCCCCCTGACATTCGCCCCCGATCAATGGTACAACAGTTAAACTCATGAACAACACTAACCCCAAAATCCGCAACATCGCCATCATCGCCCACGTCGACCATGGAAAAACGACCCTCGTGGACGCTCTTTTCCGTCAAAGCGGCACCTTCCGTGAAAACCAGGACGTCGCCGAACGCGTGATGGACCGGATGGACCTCGAAAAAGAACGCGGCATCACGATCGCCGCCAAGAACTGCGCCATCAACTGGAAAGGCGTCAAAATCAACATCATCGACACCCCCGGCCACGCCGATTTCGGCGGCGAGGTCGAGCGCGCCCTTTCAATGGTCAACGGTGTTATTCTGCTCGTCGACGCGAGCGAAGGCCCCCTGCCTCAAACTCGCTTCGTTTTGAAAAAAGCCCTCGAAAAGGGTCTCAAGACCATCGTCGTCGTCAACAAGATCGACAGGGGCGACGCCCGTCCTCAGGAAGTTCTCAACGAGGTGTACGACCTCTACATCGACCTGGACGCCGACGAGTCCCAACTGGATTTTCCCGTCTTTTACGCCATCGGACGCCAGGGTATTGCCCAAAAAACCCTCACGGAAAAAGGCGAAAACCTGCACATTCTCCTGGACGCCATCGTCGATGAACTCCCCGCCCCCACCTACGACACCGAAGCACCGTTTCAGATGATGGTCAGCGACCTCGACTACAGCGACTACCTGGGCCGCCTGTGCGTTGGACGCGTTCAAAACGGCTTTGCCAAGAGCGGCGACCCCCTCATCCTGGTCGGAGAGGGAGGACAGTCCGTTCCCCTCAAGGTCAGCAAGCTCCAGGTCTACTCAGGCGTGGGTTTTGCCGACGCCGCCGAGGTCGGTCCCGGCGATATCTGCATCCTGTCGGGCATCAGCGATGTGAAAATCGGCGACACGGTTTGTACCCGTGATCGTCCCGAAGCCTTAAAACGCTTGAGCGTCGATGAGCCCACCGTTGCGATGAACTTCTACCGCAACTCGGGTCCCTTTGGCGGGACCGAGGGTAAGTTTGTTCAGCCCGGCAAGATCCGCGAACGTCTCGAACGCGAGGCACTGAGGAACGTTTCGATCCGTGTCGAAGAAAGCCCCGACAAAGAAAGCTACACCGTCAAGGGTCGCGGTGAATTTCAAATGGCCATCATCATCGAAACCATGCGCCGCGAGGGCTACGAGTTTTGCGTCGGCCGGCCCAGCGTCATCCTTAAAATGATCGACGGCAAAAAGAAAGAACCGATCGAGCACCTGTTTATCGACTGTGAGGAAATCTACACGGGCATCGTGACTGAAAAGCTTTCTCAACGGAAGTGCCGGATGACCAACATGGTCAACCACGGTTCTGGGCGGGTCCGCCTGGAATTCTCGGCGCCCAGCCGCGCCCTGATCGGTTACCGCGACGAGTTTCTGACAGACACCAAGGGAACCGGCTTGATGAACAGCTACCTTGCCGGTTACGAAGACTACAGGGGCGAAATTCCCAGCCGTTCCAACGGGTCGTTGGTGGCCGACCGTCAGGGCAACGCTGTTGCTTACGGGATTTTCCACCTTGAACCCCGTGGCCGCATCTTTGTCGTTCCTGGTGACAAGGTCTACGAAGGCATGATCGTCGGCGAGCACAACCGCGAAATCGACCTGGACATCAACGTTTGCAAAGAAAAGAAGCTCTCCAACATGCGCTCGGCCGGCAAGGACGACAACATCATCCTGACTCCCGTTCAGCCCATGACTCTGGAGGCCTGTCTGAACTTTTTGCGCGACGACGAAATGCTCGAAGTGACGCCCAAAAGTCTCCGCTTACGCAAGGCCATTCTCCCTCAAAACGAACGGCACCTCTTTGAAAAGCGTTCGCAAAAAGTAGAATAGAGGTTAGAACTTCGAAGCAAGGCCCGTGCTTACGGTATTTTTTGCTGCTTTGCAATTCCTTGCGGTGAACAACTTGAAAAGGCGCTGCCTTGGGGGGCCTCAGTCCCTCGGCAAGCCGTGCCTTTCAGGTTGAAATCCGCGTTTCCCCCAAAATTCGGGAACCGGCCCCCGGTGCTTTAGGGGTCCTCTGTCTGGTCAGGAAACTAAGTAGGACAGGTAGAGGGGAAAGTAGTGCGATTCCTCCAGAAGCGTGCCGCCGAAACCTTCTTTGAACTCGTTGATTCCCTTTCTTTCGGGGTCTTCTGTATCCTTCGCGTAACCGCCCCAGTCGTAAACGGTGCAGCCCTCGGCTTGGAACATTTTCATGTCCCACCAGTGAAGCCATCTGTTTGCTTTTCCGATCAGTTTCCGGTCTTCAGGGTCGAGAAACCGTGCGCTTGCCGATAAGAGCGACCTCGTCCGTTTCGTCTGACGGTCCCAAAGTGTTGCATGCATCGCCAAAGGCCGTCCGTCATAGGATACTGAACTCAGCCTGAGGGCGTCCCCAAAAGAACGCAACTTGGGGACTGTGGTTCCGTGAATACCCTTGTCAGCGGCAAAATGATTAAAAAAACTGACAAACGCCGCGAGCTCGACCCAGTCTCCTGTGACTCCTAATTTGTCGGCCTGCCGAATTTGATTTCTTGTCGAACCGTTCATTTTTAACAGGAGGGTTTCAGGGTCACCGTCCAGGACGGAGACCAGGGTATGGAAGGGTTTTCTGACCAACCCGGGCCGTGTGCCCATAGCGGACGACTGTCTGTAGATGGTCAATGGCCACAACTTGAAATGCGGTTCTTCATCAAACCAAAGGATTTGGTACGGGATGAAAAAAAATTGCCGCTGGATTTTTATCAAAGTAAGTTCTCCGGGTCGGGGTTCTGGCGTCCAAAGGCCAGATCGGGGCGCGCAACTGGTGGGCTCATTTTAAGTCATAGGCGGGGAGTGTCAAGTGAGCAAGCTCCGCTGTTGCAGGTGCCGTTTTGTCCTGCTCAGTAGATTTTCTTGCCGCGCACGGCCTTGGCCTTGCGGTGGCGCAGCTCCCAATCGTGAAGAAGCGACTGGTAATCCTTGAGGTAATTTTCGATAAACTCAACCGCCGATTCCTGGTCAGGGAAGGTTTTCACCGAACCTTCCAGGTTCCACGGAATATAAAAGCGTTTATTGGTCTGGGGGATCGTCCGCCAGGTGAATCGATTGACAGAAGACTCCAGGAAGAACTGGCCCGTATGCAGGTCCTTGGCAACCCGAAAGTACAACCTCTTGCCGGGGTGGGTGGCTAGGTAATCCGCCCTTTTCTGACGCACGTGGGCCGCAAACTTTTTGATAAGTTTGGCCCCTGGCGAGGCAGGGAGAGTCAAAAAAAGAACAACGACGGCGAACGGAACAACGTAGAAAATAAGAGCAGTGAAAATTGCCGTCAAATGGCTGGAAGAAAGAAATTTTCCGACGGAAGTAAAAAGAACTTCACTCAGCCCCAAGACCACCAAAACGCCCAAAATCTTTGCCAACAAGTTCCCCCCACCCCCAGTCTCGTACATCACCACGCCGCAAAAAGGGCAGATGTGCTGTGTCGCTGTTTTTCTTAAGATTTCGGGCGAAGGCCTGTACCAAGTGAGTTTGGGAACGACGTTTTTTTGACAATTAGGGCATCTGACCGTGTCCATGGAAGGCTCCTCTGGTTTAGCTTTCGTCTTCAAAAGGCCGTTCCCACCCACTTCACTGACTCGTTTCCACAAGGATAGAAAAAGACACAGCCCTTAGCCCTTCCGGTGAACGACGGTGGCGCTGGCCTGATGGGTTGCCAGCAGGGTGATTTCGGCCACCTGGACGTGCCCAGGCGCCGAAACAGCGTACCAGACGGCGTCGGCCACGTCGTCACCGCTCAAGGGAACGATACCCTGGTAGACGGCCTTGGCTTTGCTTTCGTCACCTGAAAAACGCACCACCGAAAACTCGGTTTCAACGAGGCCCGGCTGAATGTTGGTCACCCGAATCGGGTGTTCCACAACGTCCATCCTCAGACCGTCCGAAAGAAACCTCACCGCGGCTTTGCTGGCACAATAGACGGCGCCGTTCGGGTACGCCTGGATTCCAGCAATCGAACCGATGTTGACCACGTGGGCGGGCAATCCTCGTTCGATCATACCCCTGACCACGGTTCGGGTCACCCACAGTAGCCCCTTCACGTTGGTATCGATCATGGAGTCCCAATCCTCGGGGTCATTGTCGACAAGTTTGCTTAATCCTCGCGCCAGCCCTGCATTATTGATCAGCACATCGACGGGAGGGTTCCCCCAAGCCTGCAAAAAATGAAAGCAGGCGTCTTTTTCACGCACGTCCAAAACCTGCCAGCGTACTTCAACGCCGAAGCGTTCCACGAGTTCGTGCGTCAAAGCTTCAAGACGCTCGCCGCGCCGCGCCGTCAGCAGAAGGTTCCAGCCTTCCCGGGCAAAAAGCCGCGCACAGGCTTCGCCGATCCCGCTGGAAGCCCCGGTGATGAGCACTGTTTTACCTGCAGCCATGTTGACTCCCTGGGGCTAGCCCTTGGCGGGGATGACCCAAATTTTGAGGTTTTGCGACAAGTCCATCGTCCGTAGGGCACGTAGGTTCCAGCCATGTCCTGCTTTTGAAGCGAGCAAGCGTTGCGGAAAAGGGAACTCTCCAACTTTCGCTGAATAACTTTCGACGATTTCGGAGTGCTCCAGCCCCGTTTCGGAATACGCCGCAATCTGCTCATACCACAGGGCAAACACGATCAAGTTCTTCTCGCCGGCAACCATCCACCAGGCGTAGCCCATCCCAGAGTAAGACTCAATGAGGCGGCCCTCCGCGAGGTCGGGCTTCAACGTGTCATAGACGTCTTCAAGGCGGTGGTAGAACGCACTGAATTCCTCATCGCCCACCCAGACGAGGTTCTGTTCGCTCACATTAGCGGCAAAAAGTCCCGTCGAAAGCTCAGCCAGCCCCATCACTTCGTACTTGGGACGTTTTCCGCCTCCCCAACCCAAAAAGCGCCCCAGAAAACAGCGCAGCTTCATCCCTTCGGGGCCCAGTTTCTCAGCGAGCGACATGCCCCACAAAAACGGGTTTCCTGTGTCGTGCGTATCGACCGCGTAGGCCACTGCAAAGGGTGTCTTGCGCCTCTTGTTCAGTTCCGTTAGCTCGGCCTGCAGCCGAAACGACTTTTCAAGGTGTTCTTGCCCCACGGTTTCCATCATGTCGCTTCCCAAAAGAGCGTCGTAGCCGATCGCCTGGTAGTCCTCGCACTCGTTTCCCATCCGTTCGGCAAGGTGAGCAATGTAGGGCTTTCCGGGGAGTTTAGAACGGCGGATGAATTCCATCAAAACCACAGGAGTGGGCCGATCGGAAAGGGGCCAGTTGCCGTCTTCGTCAAAAATAGAGTCAAAGACGTGATCGACGCTGTCGTGGCGGACAAAGTCAAAATGGTGGCGCTCCCGCCAGTAGACGAAGGCACTGCAAAAGAGGTCCAACGCGGCCGGGTTCGCTTCGGGTTTCTGTCGAAGCACGGCTCCCTGCAACGGAATGTTGTAGTAAAACTGAAACGGCGAAACGACGTGGTAAGCCCAAGAAGCCGAGTCTTTCCCGTCCCTATTCAGGTACTGAAAGATGGGATAATTATCGTTCAGGTTATAGCCGGCAAACCGGGGCAAACCTTCTGCATCCCAGGAATGCAGAGGAACGGTCCAGTAGCCCTCACGTATCATGAGCTGGATGGCGTCCTGAAAGGCCGCTCTTTTTTCGGCTACACGCTCGGGGGTGTCGGTTTCTTCTTCGTCGAAGGTGTGCAAGGACCTTTCCTTGAGAAAAGCGCCGATCAGGCTCCGAATCTCACTCGCCAGGCGCTCCTGCACTTCCTTGGTGTACACCTGCTCGGGTGCAAGCATGTAATCGAGCCACTGACGGTCCTTGGGGTAGACCTTGATCCAACGGAAGGCTTCGGGAACCTCCAGGGCTGGAACCGAAAACTGGGCGGTATGCGGCTCAATGTCGAAGCCCACAGCTTTTCCCAAAACATGAGCCGCCTGAATGAAGGCGTCCAGCTGACGGGCAGGACGTAGTCCGGCCTGAGCCAGTGCCGTATGGACGACCTGGGGAGCTATCGTTTTGAGGCTGCGTACGGCGTAAATCGTTCCAAACTCGTACTCCGTGAAGGGGGCCAAATGAATGGCACGCACCCTCATGGCCGGCAGAAGTTTGCTCGCTTGAATGAAGTTGCCGAATTCTCCTTCCCGAAGTCCTGTGGCCCGAACGTTGACAAAACACGCCGAAGAGGAGGCCAGCCACCCCGAATCCGGCAGGTCTGACACGGGGCTGACGGGAACCTTTCCTCCGGCCAAAGTCTTGTAAAAAACGGCGATGACCGAGTCAGGTAGACTCAACAGCGTCTTTTGCGTCAGGGCAAGGTAGCCTTTAGCCTGGTAGTCACGGGCCAGACTCTCACCCTGACGGATTTGGTCGGAGGAGGGATTGAAGAGGTCGACGATCTGATTCCAAATGGACATGAAAACTCCTGGGACATTTTTAGAACGAACGCTGGCCTGATTCTAGCGTTGTTGGGGCTGCTTTTCAATCTAAGAGAGGCTACAAGTCGGCAAAATCTGACCAAAGAACGTCAAGAAAAAGGATCGTTTTAGACGTGATGTGACGGCTAAACGTTCGCA
>JABEVL010000234.1 GCA_013043995.1 Spirochaetales bacterium
CAAAAGGTCACGGATGGCCCCGCCGCCGACAGCGGTCAAGGCCCCCATGAAAAGAGTTCCCAGGACACCCAGGTGGTGTTCAAACCCCTTGAGAGCTCCCAGGGCGGCAAAAACTCCTAGCCCGACAGCGTCAAATATTTTGACGACGTTCCACCAACGGGCGATCCTGGGGGCGATAAAAAAGACCGTCAGCCCCCCCACCAAACACAAAACAAGGTAAATTTCGTTGAGAAAAACCACAGGAGGCGTCACCCCTAAAAGGAGGTCCCTCAGGATCCCGCCCCCGACCCCTGTAATCACGGCCAGCGATAAAACGCCCAGAATATCCAGCTCGTATTTGACCGCCTTGAAAGCCCCGGTTACCGCAAAGGTGAAGGTTCCAATCAGGTCCAGCGAAGTTAAAAGATTCTGCAGCTCAAGTTGAGTTAGCAAGCCTCGTCTCCCTGCTCGTTATTTTGTTGCCCAAGGTCGCGGGCCAGTCCAAGCCCGCTCAGCCCGGTGTCACCAGCGCGGTACCCTGAACGCTCACGGGCAGGTTTCCGCCGTGCTCAGGTTATTGCCCCGACTTTCCCGAGTCACCGCCCTGCTTGTACGGAAGGATTCCCGCCATCTCGCCGATGACGTTGACCAGCTCGGTGTTCGCGGGAACGACGATCTTGGCGTTCGACGAAAGGGCTTTTTCAACGGCGATCAAACGCCGTAAAAGCTGGGCGTTCCCGACAAAGTACTTGTCAGCGGCCTCGTTGACAAGTTTGATCGCTTGGGCCTCACCTTCAGCTTCCAGAATCTTGGCCTGACGGACACCTTCAGCTTTTTTTATTTCGGCCCGCCGAGCACCGTCGGCCATCGTTTCGGTAGCCGTGGCAAAATCGATCGCGGCGACCTTCTCATTTTCAGCCTTGACGACCTTGTTCATCGTTTCCTGAACGTCCTCGGGCGGATCGATTTCTTTCAGTTCGGTCCGAACGATGTCCAGGCCCCAGTGCGAAGTCTCTTCCCGCAGGGTGCGGTGAAGTTCGCTGTTGATTTTGCCGCGCTCGCTGTTGGCAGATTTCAAGGTCATCGTGCCGATGATGTTGCGCAACGTGGTTCGTGCCAAATTGACGATCTGGTACTTGTAGTTATTGACGCTGTACTGGGAATTTTTGACGCTTTCTTCGTCGGCCTTCACCCTAAAATAAATCTGGGCGTCGACGCTGGCGTTGAGCTTGTCGTTGGTGATGATTTGTTGGGGTTCCGCGTTCACCATGACTTCGGTGATGTTGACCTTGAACATCTTGTCGATTCCAGGAATGATCCAGTTGAAACCCGGATTGGCGTAGCGATGGTACTTTCCAAGCCGCTCAACAAGACCGCGCATCGTTGGTCGAACAACGCGCACCCCCGAAAAGAAGATGATCAGGATCACAAGACCCAAGACCGTGTAAAGGATGATCTCCATACTTTTTTCCTCCTGAGAAACGATCCCGCCGTCCGATGCGGCGGGTTCTTTGTCATTCTAACACGGACACTTCAGGATAGATAGGAGAATCCCCCGCCCCGGTTCGGGCGCGGGGGCCGGTTTAAAATCTTCCCGCCAAGGCGGCCATTTCGCCGTTGTTCAGGTCGGCGTCCAAAATCAACGGGGGACCGCCCGCAACGAAAATTTCAAGGCTCCCCGCGTGACGCCGGGGACGCTCGCCCCAGGTGATGGCCGTGATCTGGGTCCGAGGAACAAAGGTGAACACAGCACCATAAGAACCATGCCGGCCGCGGCGTAACCTTTCAGGGTCACGGATCAGCAAAAGCTCCTTGTCGGTCAGCACCACTAAGAACGGCGTGGCAATCTTCCGCCAGCCGAGCTTGCGGCTTTGCTGGTAGGCGACTTCCAAAACGCGGTCGCCTGGCCTCAGAAGCCGTCTGCCGTAGCTCATGAATTTGAAGTGCAGGTCTCCGATCCGGTCCAAGGCTTGCCTTCCGGATTCCCAAACAGATTTTTCCTGTTGTCCCGAGGGGGCCGAGGCCTCCCGAAGGCGGGCTAGAAAGGGGTCCATGAGCTCCTCGTTCACGCTGGCAAAGCTCAAACGGACGCTGGACACCTCGCTCACAACGTCCAACCAGGACGAGAGAAGCATGACACCGCGCTGGGTCCATCGGATTTTTGAAAAGGGGACGACGGTCTTTTGAAGCGCCCCCCCGGATTCCTCCCAAACGGCTAAATGGTCCGCATAAAATCCCGCCAGACGCGCAGGAATAGCCACAAAGCGTTCTGAACCCGACGTTTCACCAGGGAGAAACACCGGGTCCAAAGGAAAGGGCTCGTCGAGAAACGCCTTTTGAAACATCGCAGGCAGTTCGCTCGGCGACTCGGGCCTTCGCGCCCAGGCCTTCATCGTTTGTACCGAAGAGGTTTTTGAAAACCAGTCCGATTCGCTGGAGGTCATTGAGCCGTCCCTTTGATGGAAGCCCAAATTTTATTGAGTTCTCCCGACAGGGTTGCGCTCAGCTTTTCAGTTTGTTTTTTTTGTTCCACGGAAGGTGTTTCCAGCGGTATCGTCAGGAGGCCGCTTCCAAGAGTGTCGCCCCGACCGTCCAAGACCCTGAAATTCACCTTTTGAAGCTTGAGGCCGTCTTGAACTCCGGGTTCCCAGACAAGACGAAGCCATACGACCTTGTCCGCCCCGTACTTTCTTGCCAGATCGGTCAGATGCACCGTGTCGCCTGCAGCGTCGGCCGGATCGTAGCTCAAGTCAAAGGTAATCGCCCCGGATTCAAACAACGAAGAAAAAACGGTGTCCACCAGGGCCGTCTCGGTTCCAGGGTTAGCGTGGTCTTTGGGCAAGACCTGCGAATGACAAACAAGAACGGTCTCTGCACTCAACGCCAAATGAGCGGTCAAAAGAAAAAACAGGATCATGAAAAAACGCATGGAGGCCTCCAACTTGAGTTTCGGTATCTAAAGCTTTTCCATCAAGCGACTTTTCTATGATTGAAGAGGCTCCGCAATCGTGCTAAACTCACTGAGTGTCTTACTACGTGGTCAGGGTGAAACCCCGCAGTGAAAAAAACTTCCTTACGCTCTGCCGCAAGTTTTTTCCGGATGGAGACTTGACCGCCTTTTTTCCGCGGAGGTGCCTCACGGAACGGCGGCAGGGGAAGCTTTTCAAAACCGAGGCTCCGCTTTTCCCCGGTTACATCTTTCTTGAATCCGACGGGACCCTGAGTCCCGAAATCTACCACAGGCTCAAGTTGCTGCCCGGATTTTTTCACCTTTTAGGCCAGCAGGGTACCTTGAGCGAGCTAAAAGGTCCTGATCTTGAGCTTGTGCGCCGTTTTTTGGGTTTTGGGCAGGTCCTTCAAGCCTCGAAGGTTTATTTTGACGAAAACCAGCGTATTCGGGTCGTGGCGGGCCCCATGGTCGGGATGGAAGGTCAGGTCGTTTCCGTGGATCGGCGCAAGGGACGCGCCAAAATTCGGCTGGACTTTGATCATCGCCCCTTTATGCTCTCCCTGACCTTCGAGGTTCTGAACCCCCTCCCCTCGGCGGATGCCGCATCATGAAACATCAAGATCCCCGGCGTTTGGTAATCATCGGCGCAGGTTTTGCGGGCACCTCGCTGGCCCGTGAAATTCGCTCACGCTTTCCCCGAGCCGTGCTCGAAGTTTTTTGGGACGACGACCCCGACAAAATCGGGAGCGAAATCGAGGGGGTCCCTGTTTTGGGTCCCATTGCGCAGATCCGCGAGCACAGGCCCGTTCC
>JABEVL010000235.1 GCA_013043995.1 Spirochaetales bacterium
GGTCTTCTGGGCTTGTCGTTTGATCGAACGTCACCACGCTGCGGGCGTCGGACGAACCGGGTGAGAAAACGGCGGCAGGCACCGAGACTGTGGCACTGGGGGGCGTGTTTCGGAGTAAAAAGTTGGCTGAGTCCGCTGTGGGGGTGTTGCCGTTCGAGTACGTTAAAGTAAGAACGGCACGGTAGCTGCCTTCGGCGAGAGGCTGGCCCACATCGTCACGTCCGTCAAAGGGAATGGCCGAGGGAACCATACCGCTACCAGTGATCGTTCTTTTAACCTGACCTTGCTGGTCTTGAACTTGGAGGGTCCAATTGACCATCCCTGCCGTGACACCCGGCTTGGGTTCAAAGACCAAGGTGTGAACGCCGTTTCCTAAGGGCGAAAAAGCCGATCGGTCAAGATTGAGGGATAAGGGGGTGGAAATTGAGTTAACATCAGATTGTCAACATGAACCGTCGTCCTGTTGCCAGCTCGGTCAGCTCCCGTCAGGGTGTAGCGGTAAACGCCGTCTGGGACCATTTTCCCTGCTGAGTTTTTCCCGTCCCAGCTCAGGTCCATCGGGGGGGAGTCTTTCCAGGTGAATTCGCGAACGACGGCCCCCTGAGCATTGGTGAAATCGCCCGTCCAAAGGTCTTCGACGCTGCCGGACTGGTTGATCGTGAGGGTGTTGCGGGGCCCTGTGGGATTGAATTCGGTATAAGGTTCAGCTACCGTGGCCAGAGGGGGGGTCAGTAAAACGACCACAGTGCCGGCATCGTAGGTTTTTTTGTTGTTGTTGTCGTCCCAGGCCGTGATGGCGAGCTTGTAGGTTCCCTCGGGGACAACCTGTCCAGCGTCGCTCATCCCGTTCCAAACAAGGTCAGGAGGCACTTGGACCCCTTTTTCTTCATAAAATACCCGCTTCCAAAAACCGTCCCAATTCGGAGCCGGCGGCGGAGTTTCTTTGTTTTGAATCGTGCGGATTACTTTACCCGAGGGATCCGTAATGGTGAGGGTGTAACCCATCACGTAGCGCTCATCGGTGATTTGCACGGGGAGGTTCAGGGTGTCCTGAATCCCGTCGTTGTTGGGGGAAATGTACCAGGTCTTGACGGGAACGGTAACGACTGGAGGCGTCGTATCCCGAACCCCTAGCGGGACCCGAAGTCCCGCTCCAAAACCCCAGGTTCCCCCTGGTAGTGGAACGGCGGCCGTATCAATTTGAACCTCGCTTCGGTTCCAGCCGTGTCGGGAAAGTAAGTCATTGGAATTTTGAAAGTCAGTATGAAAATGAAAGCCCAGGCCGACCGACACTGGAATCTTAGGGGCGATCCCCGCGGCAATTTCACGTGCATCGTAGGCCGTGCCCAGGTTAAGATAAAAAACGTCTTGTAAATTAAGTGTTGTCCCGAGGTTCACGCAAATGTCCTGGGTCGAGGGAAAACTCAGGTCTGAGCGCACGCGCCAGCTCAGACCGTTATACTTGAGGAGGGTTCCTTCGGCTCCGAATGCTGGAGTGAAGGGCGGAGGAACTGCGGAGGAGGTCTGGGCGATGTCGCCTTTTCCCATATCCCTCAGGGCGGCGCCCCAACGAAAATTCGAAAAAGGTCCAAATTGAGCTACCCTCTGGCTAAAACCCAGGCTGAGCCCTAAGCCCCAAGTTGAGTTAGCCAGCGACCCGTCAAGGCCAATTCCCAAAGCCGTATCGTTCCAGATGTCCTTGGACGCCGAGAGGGTAAGCCGTCCCGTTTGCCCCAAATCCAGGTTGCTATTGTTGATCGACCAGTAGCTTCCCGTGGCACTGAAAACGGCCCAGCGGGTGGGTAAGGCGGCGCCCAGGTTGATGGCGTTACCAAAGTTACCCTGAAAATCCGGAAGGCTAAAGTAGCTGGCATCTAGGGTGGTACGTTGGTTATCTGCCGACAACGAAGGATTAAACCGGTCGGCAAAGGGCGAATCCGAACTTGCGGTTCCCCCGGCTCCACCGGCAAAAACCGGCGACGAAAGAGAGTCAAGGACGGTTTGTGAAAACCCCAAACCTGAAAAAATGAGCAAACCTAACAAAGCGAAAGTTGTGCGAAAGAGAAAAGATTGAACGAATTTCATAATGACACACTCTAACCTTCTTTTGCCATAAAGGCCAGAGTGACCGTGAAGTTACGATTCCGGCTTTTTCAGTTGAGTTGATGAAGGCCGACAGTTGCTGGTTGCGTTTTCAGAACTTTGTGGGAACCCGCATACTCCATTCCCCAGTTCAAATAGATGGCTCCCAAAGAAAGGCCGCCGCCAAAGCCGACAAGAACGATTTTGTCGCCTTTTTTGAACAATCCTTTGGCGTGGGCTTCGGCGAGGGTGATGGGAATCGAAGCTCCAGCGGTATTCGCGTACTTTTCAATCGTGGTGTAGGTTTTTTCCATCGGAATGCCTAATTCGGCCAAACTGTGACGTATGATGTTGATGTTGGCTTGATGGGAAATGACCCAGTCGATATCAGAAAGGGCAAGTCCTGCGTCCGCTACGACTTTACGTATGCTCATCGGGCAGGCTTCCGTTGCGAAATTCCAGACTTCTCGGCCGTTCATTTCAAAACGGTGCATTTTTTGGGCGAGTGTTTCGAGGGAAGCCGGGTGGCGTGAACCTCCGCCCAGGTACCTGATGGCTCCTGCGCCGCGGCCGTCGTTTTTCAAAAATGTGGTTTGGATTCCCAGTTCGCCCGCCTGTTTCCCTAAGACCACGGCGCCGGCCCCGTCTCCGAAATAGACACAGGTGGTCCTGTCGGTCCAGTCAAGAATTCGGGAATACGTTTCGGCACCAATGACGAGGGCCCTCTTGTAGGAAGGGTTGGCCTGCATCATCGACCAAGCAACGGTCATACCGTAGACAAAGCCCGCACAAACCGCTGAAACGTCAAAAGCCGCTGAATTGAGAGCCCCAAGTTTGCCTTGAACGATCGCAGCAGTGGCAGGTTGAATCATGTCGGGACTCGACGTCGCTAGAACAATCAGGTCGATTTCTTCTGGCTCGACTCCGGCGTTGCTCAAAGCCTCTTGGGCCGCCCGAAGGGCCAGATCCGACGTCGCTTCGTGGGGACCTGCGATTCTGCGTTCACGGATGCCTACCTTGGAATAGATCCAGCTGTCGCTGGTTTCCACCATCTGTTCCAATTCCTGATTGGTCAGAATCTTTGAGGGCAGATAGTAGCCAGTTCCGATGATTCCGATTCCCAAGACAGGCCTCCTGTAGCTTTCTATTAAGGTAAGGATTTCTGCTTCGTTTGCCTAGCAAAACTCCTTAAAAAGTACGATGCCTTTCAAGAAAAGGACTTACTAAACTCAAGCAATTTTCGTGCCATAAGTAAAACATTGATCTTGAACGGCTCAAAGTCTGCCTGAATAGAAACTTAGACTCAGTCTTGTGTCGAGATTAGGACAAGAGAATGAGCTAAAAATCAAAAAGGTGTCCATAAAATAATACACATGTTTCTTTTGATGAGGCAAAAGTCACTGAAACGGCACAGCTTTGTGCGAAGCCGGGAAGACAAATGGGGGGCAGGAGGGGTAGACTGGGAGCATGGAATACCGAAAATTGGGAACCACGGGAATACAGGTCAGCTTTCTGGGCTTTGGTGCCGGCCACATAGGCTCGCCTGTCATGAGCGAAGACGCCGCAGGGACGCTTTTAAATCGAGCCCTTGACCGCGGCGTGAACTTCATTGACACGGCCCGGGGGTATGGGCTTTCTGAAGAAAGAATCGGCAGGCACCTTTCCTGGCGTCGCAAGGATTTTTTTCTGAGCACCAAGGGAGGGTACGGGGTCGAAGGAGTGCAAGACTGGACCTACGCCGCCGTCGTCACGGGTGCGGAGCAAGCCCTGCAACGGCTTCAAACCGATCACATGGACGTTTACCTTCTGCACTCATGTCCCAAGGATGTCTTCATACGCGAAGACATCCGCCAAGCTTTGCACGATCTGAAAAAACGCGGTCTGGCCCTGCACACAGGGTACAGTGGAGAAAATGACGATCTGGACGCAGCCCTGGGTCTTCCTGAAATTGAGGTCATTGAAACGTCAATTAACCTGACTGACCAGGGAAATTTGAAACAGAGGTTGGTCCGGGCTGCCCACAAAGGTGTAGGGGTGATCGCCAAAAGGCCCCTAGCGAACGCATTTTGGCGCTTTTCCGAAGCTCCGGTGGGGAACTATGCCCATGATTATTGGGTCCGATGGGCACAGATGATGGCGCTGGTTCCGGCTTTGGCGGATCTGAAAAGTTCTATATCCATGGACGAGTTTGCTTTTTTTTTTGTTTTGGCATCCTCCGAGATCAGCACAGCGATCGTCGGCACAGGAA
>JABEVL010000236.1 GCA_013043995.1 Spirochaetales bacterium
ACCCTCTCGCAACGCGGCACCGCCCGCCCCCTCGTCAATGTTTGTCTTTAGTGATCCCGCGACCACAAGGTTATCCACCTCAAGCCGTCCCAGGATTGGATCGAGCTTCACGTGGAACGCATCCTCGTTCCCCACCAGGAATTTCTTTATGTCTGGAAAAAAGACGGACACCCCTGGATGACCGAGAACCGCAGGCTCTGGGGCGAATCTTCCCAGCAACGGTGCTGGCTCGGGGGCGGTCGGGAGTGGAATCTTGAAATCCAAACCGCCGAGGGCCGAGTCCTGGCGAGTCTGGACTTCAAGAGAACGTCCTAAACGAAGAGGCTATTCGGCAGGCCGAGCGGCTTTTTTGGCCAATTTTTCCTTTCGCTTCTCTTCGAGCGATTTCTGGGCCGGCTTTTTGGTCTCTTTTTTCTGCTTAGATTTCTCACCCATGGTGGTCATCCTCCTTTCATAAAGACAGTATAATCCCTATCGGGTTACTTTGCCGCTGAGTCACCCCGACCTTCGTGGTACTGCGTGATGGGAACTGAAAGAGGACCTCAGGATGAGTCTGGCTGTGCGACGTTGCTTCTTTCATCCCCGCCAGTTCGTGATTCCTCCCTTGAGGCTCCAAGCTTGAACTCCCCTCTCACCCAAAATTTTGACGGCAAGCTGGCTTCGTTGGCCCACGGCACAGTAAACGACGTAGGGTTTGTCGTGCGGCAAGGAATCAACTTCGGCCTCCAGCCTTGCCAACGGAAGGTGATGGCCCCCGATATGGAACTGTGCCCTTTCTCCGTCGGTTCGAACGTCCAAGAGCTCGATGAGTCCGGACTCCAACCAACTCCTCGTCTGAGCGACCGACACCTCTAAGTCCGCCTGGCACGGGGCTTCCTGGTAGGAAAAAGGCTGAAGGATGGCAGAAGAACACACCGGGCAGCGGGGATCTCGCGGAAGATGGAAGCTCTTTTGATCCCAGGTAAGCACGTCGAGCACAAGCAGCCGGCTCGCGAGGCTTTCGCCGATGCCCAGCAAAAGTTTCACCACCTCGGCGGCTTGAATCGTCCCCATCACTCCCGTAAGGACACCCAAGATTCCCCGGTCGCGGCAGGTTCCCAGGCTCGATTCCCCCTGATTGGCGGGATACAGGCAATTGTAACAGCCTCCCTCCGGAACAAAGACGGCACACTGTCCTTGAAAATCCCGCACACTCGCGCTGACCAGGGGGAGCCCCAGAGCCCGGCAAGTATGGTTGACCAGGTAGCGTGTCGCAAAATTATCGCTGCCGTCGGCGACCAGGTCGAAGCCCCTGAAGATCTCCTGGGCGTTTTCGGGAACAAGCCGATCCGTCAGGTCAAGAACTCTCACGTGGGGGTTGATCGCTTCAAGACGGGTCCGGGCCACAGAGGCCTTGGCCTGGTTCACGTCGGCGTGAGTGTAAAGGACCTGGCGTTGGAGGTTAGCAACCTCGACCCGGTCATCGTCGCGGACTCCCAGGGTTCCCACACCTGCTGCGGCCAAATAAAGCAAGAGCGGACTTCCCAGTCCACCGGCGCCGATGCACAGAACCCGGGCATTTTTAAGTTTTTTCTGACCTTCCGTACCGACGCTGGGCAGGAGCAAATGAGACCGGTAGCGATCGACTTCGCTTGCGCTGAGCGCCTCTTCCCGCAGACGGAAAAACCCGGTTTTGCGGTACGCCGCGACCCCCTCCACAAACTCTCGCGCCGCCAGAACGGGGTCAGGCGCTTGGGTCACGGCAGAAACCACGGCCACTCCTTCAACCCCAGTCGCAAGAACCTGCCCAAGGTCGGCCAGGGTGATCCCCCCGATCGCTACCAACGGAGTACCGTCGAGAAGCGACTTCCAGCGGCCAAGAGCCCCGAGACCTTGGGGAGCAAAAGGCATCGCTTTCAGAGTGGTCGGGAAAATAGGGCCGCAGGCCAGGTAGCTGGGTTGGATCCCGACGGCCCGGGCCACCTCAAAAAGACAGTGGGTGCTTACCCCCAACCGGACTCCGGCCGAAGCGATGGCGGCCAGGTCGGCGCTTTCCAGGTCTTCTTGCCCAAGGTGAACTCCCCAGGCGCCAAGTTCAACCGCAACTTTCCAGTAATCGTTAATCCATAGGCGAAGACCCAACGAACGGGCGGTGGCGACGCCCCTGGCCAGCTCTTGTGCAAGCGCGGGGCCCGAAAGGTCCTTGATCCGCAGCTGAAATGTTTTGACCCCCGACAAAGCCAGGCGCTCCAGCCAGTCGGCACGGTCAACGATGGCGTAAAAACCCAGCTCCCCGGCTTCAAGGGGCAAAAAGCGCACCGAAGGTTCGGGCCTTTCGTGGGGAGAACTCACCCAAGCGAGTTCCCGTTTGCTGAAAGGCCAGGCTTCACCGGGCGCGATCGTCTTGCGCGACGACACCGCCAGGATCACCGCGTCACGAGGGCTCCAGCCTAACGCCCCAAGCTCTCTCACGCGCCTTGCCACCTCGCGGGCCTCGGGCCAAGCTACCCGCCGGTTGAGCCAGAGTTTTTTTCCGTTCAAGGTCCAGAGTGCCCGATACAACGGGACGGGCCCGGGAGCCTGAGCCTCGGCGAGCAAAAACAACCCGTCTGTCACAAGGCTTTCGGATGCTTCAGCCCAAGCTTTTGTCGAGCCCGAAAAAACCTTCAACTTCCTCCTCCCGCCCAAAAAGGGGTCTCGAGAAGGGGAGTGCTGGGTTGGGCCATGTTTTTGGGCTCCATCGGACCCGCAAGAAAGGCCCGACGTCCCGCGTCGACTCCCTGGGCAAAGGCTCGGGCCATACCGACGGGGTCGTGCGCCAAGGCCAAGGCGCTGTTGATCAGCACGCCGTCAAAACCCAGTTCGAGAGCCTCAACGGCGTGCGAAGGTTTGCCGATTCCAGCGTCAATAATCAAGGGAAGCTCGGGAATTCTTGTTCGCAGGGTCTTTAAGGAAAAAACGTTCAAAAGCCCCTGCCCCGAGCCGATGGGAGCGCACCACGGCATTAAAACAGGGCAACCCAAGTCACGGAGTTTTTGGCAAAGGATCAGGTCTTCGGTGCAGTAAGGAAAAACCGTAAAGCCCCGCTTGACCAGTTCCTCTGCCGCCTTGACGAGCTCGAAGGGATGGGGCTGGAGTGTGTAATCGTCGCCGATCACTTCGAGCTTGATCCACGACGTTTCAAAAATTTCCCGCGACATTTCGGCCACGTTGACGGCATCGTTGGCCAACCGGCACCCCGCCGTGTTGGGTAAGACATGACAGTCCAAGTCTTTGATGAGGTCCCAAAAGAACTGTCCTCCCTGGCTGGCCGGTGCCTGACGTTTCAGCGAAACCGTGACCACCTGGGCTCCCGAAGCCCGAATCGCCTCCTGCATGATGGCTGGTGAAGGATACAGGGCCGAACCGACAAAAAGCCGGCTTGTCAACGTTACGTCTCCGATCTTTAAGTCCATGTCAACCTCCCTGCATGGGGACCACAAGGTCCAACTGGTCGCCGTCGTTCAAACGGACCGTCGCATACTGTGAACGGGGAACAAACTCTTTGTTCAACGCCACCGCAAAGGGCCCCCCGGTTTGTCCAAAACTTTCTAGGACTTCCTGAAGTGTCGGATTCGCGTCAAAAAATTGGCTTTTTCCATTGAGCGTCAGTTTCATTTCAAACCTTCCGAGTTCAATAATTCAGGGTCGCGCACGGGCGAGCCCGACAACCAGTCCAGGACGTTTTCGACAACCGTGGGAGCCAAGAGGTAGCCGTGGCGGTAAAGGCCGTTGATACGCACTAAACCCTCTTTCGCCGCGATACGCGGAAGATTGTCTGGAAAAGCGGGCCGGCAATGGACGTAGGAACCCAAAATGCGGGCTTCGGCAAAACCGGGATGGACGCTGTACGCCGCCGACAGCAATTCCAGGGTCGTGCGCACCGAAATAGGGCTCAGGTCCTGGCTTTCGATTTGGCTGGCCCCCAGGACAAACACGTGGTCAGGACGCGGAACGATGTAAATGCGGAACCGCGGATGGATCAGCCTTACGGGCCGCGAAAAGTTCACCTCGTGTGCCTGCACGTGAATCAGTTCGCCGCGCACGCCCCGCAGCTGCGGCCAATCCGTCTGGGCCCCCAGCCCACGGCAGTCAAAGACCTGGTCGTACGGCAGGGTCTGTCCGGCGGCATGAATCTTCCCCGGTTCGAGGCTATCGACCCTCACCCCGACGTTCCATTCGGCCCCCAGGGTCTCAAGGTGTTTTGCCAGGGCCTGCATAACCTGACGGTTATCCAAGTGCCCCTCGTGGGGAAGAAACAACGCTTCTCTCGGCCAATGCGCTAAGCCAGGCTCAAGCTCTGCCAGCCGGGCCGGGCTAGCACGCTGAACGAGGTGCCCCGCGTTGAGCTTGTAGTCAAAGCGTTGCTGAATCCTCACCAACTCGTCGGCATCTTGGGCGTGGGCGATCAAAAGACTACCGAGCGTTTTGTAATACACGTCCCCCAATTCGGCCACAAGAGACGCCCAAAGTTCCATCGACCTCAGCCCCATTTCAAAAACCTTGACCTCTGCGGTCTCGATTTCAGAAAGGGGCGAGAGCATCCCCGCCGCCACAAAGCTGCACGACGAAGGGCTTCCCCAAGGTTCTGAATCCCACAGGGTGACCTTCCACCCCGCCTGAACGAGCCTCAAAGCCAAAAGGCGCCCTAAAATTCCCGCTCCCACGATACCAGCTTTCACAACGCGGCCTCCATCCTTGAAAAAATTTCCTCAACAGTCCGCTGTATTCCTAAAGCATCTAAACCCCATTCCGCTAAAAGCGCCTCCCGTTCCCCAACCGGGGGAAACTCGGGTCTTAGGCCTTTCAAAACCAAAATTTTATCCAGCGGGATCGGGTTCAACGCGGCCAGAATCGCCTCACCTCCGCCGCCGCGAACAAGGTTTTCTTCGAGCGTGACCAAGACGCGGTGTTCCCCCAAAAGTTCTTTCAAAAGACCAAGATCCAAGGGTTGAACGAACCTCATGCTCACGACAGTGGCATCGAGCACCTCGCCAGCTTCCAGAGCCGATGCGACCAAGGCCCCCCAGGCGAGCAGAGCGACCGTTTGGCCTCTTCTTAAAACCGAGGCTTTGCCAAGCTCCACCCGTGCCTGGTTGTCGGGCAAAACGGCAGAACAGGGAGCCTTTGGATAACGCACAACGCTGGGTCCAGAGAGCGAAAGGCCCAGATCGAACATCCCCGTCAGTTCGCCTGCATCGGCGGGAACCATCACCGTCAAACCTGGCACGGGTGGAGCTTGGCAAAGCCTCGGTTTTAAGAAGAGGCCAAACGGTCGCTCTGCTCGCCTGGGGGGCCTTGGTCGCATCGGCTCTGGAA
>JABEVL010000237.1 GCA_013043995.1 Spirochaetales bacterium
ACGGCGTATTGCCGAAATTATCGGGCGCGATTGGCGCAACAGCCGCCAACCGCCTCAGCCGCCGCCCGAACAGCGTCACCAGCCCGACCCGGAACCTGGGAAAAGTGAAATACGGGGGGTTACCTGGGGGCGATCGTGGGCCGACACCCTTCCTCAAGAACTCGGGCTTTTGGGCGACACGACGGCGGCAACCCTTTTTTTCCTGAAAGAAGCCGAAGCCCGTCTGTTAATTTGGGACTATTTTACCCCTGCAACGCCGCAGTCTGTGCGTTCGACGGTCTTTGCGCAACGGCAGGCCCGCAACGACAGAGGGCCACTGGTCATCATTTTGGACACCTCGGGTTCCATGCGTGGAAAACCCGAACTCGTCGCCAAGGCCGGCGTCCTGGCTCTGGTGCGGATCGCGTGGGAGGAAGGCCGCTCTTGTTACCTTGTGAGTTTTTCGAAAGAAATCCGCACCCTCGACATCACCGACCTCAAAAACAACCTCAGGACATTTCTGGAGTTCCTCAAGTTTTCTTTTCACGGGGGAACGGACCTGACACCTGCGCTCAGGGAAGCTTTGAGAGTCCTTGCAGAAAAAAATTACCGTGAAGCGGACGTGCTGGTTCTTTCAGACTTTGCAACGCCCAAGATTCCTGCTCCCCTGCGGCGATTGATTCGAGACCAGCAAGAAAGCGCAGGAACGCGTTTTTATTCCTTAACGGTCTCGACGCGTCCCTTGAACGATTTTCTCAATATTTTTGATGCAGGGTGGGTATACGACATCCACCCCGATCGACCAGAAGGCGTCAACCCCGAAACCCTAAGGTTTTCTGCCGATTGACGCCCCTGGGCAACTTGGGCCCCTGGTCGACCTTGATATTAGTTGTGCCGCCGCTTTTGAGGGTTCTTTGCCTCGGTCTGGGCCAGCTGGGCAGCTTTCTGACGTTTATCCCAAGCCGAGAAAACAAATAGACACAGCACGCCTGCAACAATTTCTATGGCATTTAAGATCTGGCCCGTCGTGAAATTCAGCAGGTAGATGTGGATTTGACTGGTGTCGCGAACGGGGTCAAACATGATCGGAAAGTCCATTCCGGGGTCCGGTGTTCTGAAATATTCCAGAATGAACCTGACGACGCCGTAGCCGATCAGGTAGACTCCGATAGCAAACCCGCGGAAGGGGATCCTTGGACGAACTAGGAACCAAAGGATGAGCCACAGAAGAATGCCTTCACCCAGGGCTTCGTAAAGTTGTGAGGGATGGCGGGGTAAATTGACAAAATCACCCATTTTGGTGTGGATGATTTGGGTGATGCCCGTCTTTTCCATCACACCTTTGACCCAGGGCTCTTTCACTGAAATGGGTGTTGCATTTGGAAAAAGGATGCCCCAAGGAACTGTAGTCACCCTCCCCCAGAGCTCCCCATTGATAAAGTTTCCGATCCTGCCGAAGGTGTAGCCCAAGGGGAAGGCTACGGCCAGCATGTCTCCCCATTCCAGGAAATTGATCTTTTTGACGTAGGTATAAAGCCCCATGCCCACCACGATTCCTAAAAGCGCCCCGTGGTACGACATTCCGACAAAACCTGTAAATTGACCTGTGGAAGGATCAAAAGGCCAAAAGATCATCCAGAGGTGGCTCCAGTAGTAATCGCGGTTGTCAGCGTACAGCAACGTGGCAAAAAGCCGGGCCCCGACGATTAAGCCGGCCAAGCCTGCAAAAAAGAAATTGGAAACCGTGTCTTTGCCTACGGGAAGGGCCTTCTTTTTGACCTGCCAGGAAAAAAGAAGGTAGGTGATGGCAAAAGCGATGATGTACATAAGCCCGTACCAGCGGGGGAAGAGGCCGGGAATGATCTCGGGCCTAATCCAGGTTGGATAGGTAATATAAAGCGGCATGAAGCCTCCATTATTCTAAAGATTGTTCCTCAATATGGCCGGTATTTTCGTTAAAAACAATCTTGATTCGTGATTTTTTTGTCTTCACCTCGAATAAACGCCCGTGCGATTCAATGGAAACACCGGGAAAGATATTTTCGTGGATAAGTATCTCGCTGGGACAGTGAAGATCAAACTTGTCCCGCAGGTTGATCAGCTTGAGATTCCGCTTTTCAAGCATCTTGATCATGAGCACTTTTTTCTGTCGGGCTTGAGCAAGTTTCTCTTTATTGCTGTCCCCCGTGAGTGTCAGCATCAAATGGTCCAGCTTGACGATCGCCTCGCGTAGCTTGTCTGTTTCCTTGACTTCGGCGTTGATTTGGTCCTCGATCAGGTAATCTTGGCCGAAAGAGATGGTCGTTGGAACGCCGTTCGGAGAACCGAGGTTGTGGGCGACCAAACCGCCTTTCACTTTGATGAGCCCACCGACCAGGGTCCCTCCAGGCGTTTTCTGCACCACCTTGCTGTTGCACATCACCCTGCAGAACGACAAGGATTTATTTACATAAAGGTCTCCGACCGCCAGCAGGGTGGCCCGCTCGGCAAAACCGACGGCGATGTGCTTTTTTGCCCGAAGTAAGGCTTTTCCCTCGCCTTTTACTCCTTCGGCAACCTGGATGTTTGTTTCAGATGAAAGCAAGGACGCTCCGACCAAACCGCGCACTTTCACCGTTCCCGCCATGATGTACACACCGCTCTCGACCGCACCCTCTATAAGAACCTCACCTGTAAACTTGATGTTGCCGCTCGAGGCGCTGACGTTTTTTACAACGACTTGGCTTTTGAGTATGAGCGTTTTTTGGTCCCAAAGGAGCTCTCCACCTTTCTGTGCGATGATTTTTTGGCGTGATTCCGACAGGGGCTCGGTCTTCAGACCATCAGAAATCCTCAGACCCGGGGGCGTATCTCCGTCGACGGGTATCACGTTCCCCAAAACGTCGACCCCGTCCGGGTTGGAAGTATCAGGG
>JABEVL010000238.1 GCA_013043995.1 Spirochaetales bacterium
GTATCCGCCAGCCTCTTCCGCTGACCGTTAAAAAACTCTTTCGCCGCAGGGCTTGTCCGACCTGGAACCCCGAAACCTTCACAGGTCAGCCCTTTTTAAGCCTCTCGTGGGTTACCGCCGTGGCCGAAATCGAAGTTTTACCCATCCTGGCGGAAGTTCGCATCAAAAAAATCACCCTTCTGGTGGATGCAGGTCCCATCGTCGACGAAGCTGCGGCTCGGGACGCCCTGACCGAAGGCGTCCTGGCCGCCGTCGGCTGGGTTTTTTCTGAAAACATCACCTGGGACAAGCTGATGATCAACCGCAACGTTTTTCAAAAATACCGTCTCCCCTCGGTCAGGGAAGTGCCCCAGCTCGATCTTCATTTCTTTGACAACCCCAGATTTCGAATTCCCAAGGGCTTGGGAAGCCTCGGCTCGACCGCCACAGCCCCGGCTTTGCTTTCCGCCATCCGGCAAGCGATCAATCCCGACTGGCGCAGTTTACCCGTCACGCGTAAGATGCTGGACGAGGCTCTGAGGAACCATGAAAATCAACTTGATCTTGAACGGTGAGGACGTTACCCTCGCCGGCGACTCGGACGAAAGTCTTTTTGAAGTCCTCAAGCGGGAAACCCCTCTGTTTCAAACGGCCGTTTGCTGCCAAAAAGGAACTTGCGGGAGGTGCCACCTTCTGCTGGACGGCCGGGAAGTTCCCTCGTGCCTCGTGCCCTTGTACCAGGCCCGCCAAAGGGAAATCATCACGCCCGAGGGCTTTGCCCACACCGACGACCACAAACTCTTCCGCTCGCTCCTGGACGAAGAGGGCCTCGTTTTTTGCACCCAGTGTACCGATGCCCAGATTTTTCACCTGAACGCCTACATCGAGCAATTTCCGAACCCGAGCGACGAAGAACTTCGCGCGGCTCTGTCTGAAATCCCCTGCCGTTGCGGCAGCCGCCCCGTTCTTGAAAAAGGGCTCCGCCGGCTGATTGAAATCAAGGAGGTCGGACGTGCAATACGGCATTGACGCACCCTCCCTCGTTTTTTCGCCAAGGAACCTGACAGAAACCTTCGCTCTTTTCGGCCCCAACCCTCACGCCCAAATTTACGCAGGGGGAACAGCCAGTCCCGAACAGAACCTGGGTTCCCTCAAATTGCCCCCCGTCGCCGTCTCGCTTCATCTCGTCGAAGACCTCAGGCGCATCCAGTACGGTGACCGTTTTGTCGACCTTGGAGCTGGCCTTCCCCTCAACCAGATTCTTCACGTCGCCAAGTCCTTTTTAAATCCGGCCCTGCGCCAGGCCGTTTTGGGCATCGGGAACAACGCTTTGCGCAACCTGGGAACCCTGGGAGGCAACCTGTGCCAAAAAGGCTTTCTGGGCGACATCTTTCCTGTGCTTCACCTTTTGGGCGCCCAGTTTGAGTTTCGCAGCCAACGGACCAGCCGATGGATCAGTGCGGCGCAGGCCTCAGAAGCCGGCAGGCTCACGGCCAAACCCGGCGAGCTCATGACCAAGGTTCGGATTCCCCAAGAAGAATGGCCCCTGCACTTTTATCAAAAAATCGGGAACTTTCGAACGCCCTGGGATGAGCGTTTGGCCATGGTCGCGCTGTCCCGGACAAAGAACGGTCTTCTTGACGCTTTCCGCCTGATTTTTTACCTGCCGCACGCGGGAATCCTGCGCGACCGAGCGCTTGAAGCCGAATTTGTCGGGCAAAAACTCCCTTTGGGGGCCAAGGCCCGTGATAGTGCCCTGGGTCACATCGAGTTGGCCATGAACGCCCTCGCCCTCCCCCCGAGCGTCTTTCAAAGAGACAGGATCCTGCACCTGACGCGCTGGGTGCTCGCTCAGATTCAAGAGGACTGAAGCCCTGAGGCGGCCTTCTGCCACCAAAAAAGCGCCATCATCATGACCCCGTGGCCGAACTCGCCGCTCCCCATCGACGCAACGACTTTTTCCACAGGAATCAACCCGACCCTCAGGTGCTCTTCGGGGTCAAGTTCCAGCACATCGGTCAACTGTACGGCGTCCTCGGCCAAAAAACACCAGACCTGATTTGTCATAAAAGCGGGGTTGGTGTTCGTGTGCCCCAAGAGTTTCAACGACCGGGCGCGGTAGCCTGTTTCTTCCAGGAGTTCGCGTTCTGCCGCCGTGGCAGGAAGTTCGCCGGGGTCCACCATTCCCCCGGGAAACTCCCAGTACAGCCGGGAACTGCCGTGGCGAAACTGGCGTACCATCAAAAAGCACGGCTGCTTTTCAGCGTTGGCGACCACGGCCACGACGTTGACCCAGTCGGGGGCGTCGATGACGACGTAGTCGGCTTTTCGCCCCGACGGGGCGAGGCTTTTGCGGCTCACAAGGTCAAAAATCGGGGTGTGGTGCAGAAGCTTATCCTCAAGAGCCTGAAAAACAAGCTCCCCGTCAGATAAAAACTCGGCGCTCATGAGGGCCTCACTTTTTATCGGGAGTGGGCGGAACCGGGGGAAGCGGCTCGGGCCGGATGTCGATCAAAGGTACGTTGTCCCTGTCCGGATAAGGAGCAGGGGGGCCTTTTTGGGGTTCTTCGATCTTCTTGGGCTTGCCCCAAAGAATCAAAATCCGCCCCTCGGCCAGAAGCTGGCGATTTTGTCGGACCGACAAAAGGCGCTGCCAGTCTGAATCAGAAAGGATCAGGTCCCCAGGTCTTTTTCCCCAAACGCCGCGGGCCACGATCCGTAAGGGGTCAAAACCGACACGGGAGCGGAAAAAACCTTCATTGAACAAGCCTTCCTGAAAGGCCATCGGGCCCCATTTGGCCAGGTAAGCCGGGTCGACGTTGGACCTGTCAAAAATAGTTTCGCCCCGGCTGTTGACCAACCTCGGCGACAGAGACGGTTCCCAAAACGCCTTTGTCCCCGTCCCCTTCCAGGGCAACGGGTTCATCGCGTAGATCACGAGCCCCGAAAAGGGCCGGCTTGAGTACCAGCCGATCAGCCTCGGCAGGGGGTCGGCTTGCTCGACGGGGGGCAAAAGAGGCGCCAGGTCGGACCACAAACCCAACGACCAGCGCATGGTCAGCTTTTGGTAGGCAGGATCGGTCCTGGAGTAGTCGAACCGAAGTTTGTCAGCAAGACCGTCCAGCGATCCCCAAAGGGTCGGATCACGCTTGAGGGCCTCGGCCAAGGTTTCAGAAGAACCCAAAAGCATCCGCTGAAGCTGGAGGGCCAGCTGTTCCTTGAGGTGGTCTTCCAGAAAACGCTCAGCCTGGTAACGGCGCTTGGGGGCGACGGTTTCGTCGGCCTGGGGGTCGGTTGCTCCAGGGATGGGGCATTGGAGGGTCAAAAGAAACCGTGCCCGCGTCCAGTCGACGCTGGCGTCCGAGGTGACCGAGCTTTGACCCGCTGCTCCGGTGATGGACAGAAGGCCCGCCAAGAAAAAACCTGCCAGCCTTTTAGCGCGCAACGGCGGCCCCCTCGGGCATCAGCAGCGCCCGGCCGATACTCAGAACCGAATTGGGATTGAGGGAGTTCACGGCAGCCAAGAGTTCTGGAGATGTTCCATGCTGACGCGCGATTCCATAGAGGGTGTCGCCCTTTTTCACCACGTAGGTGACTCCGGGAATCGCGTGCACGGGCCCCAGAGGCTTTTGGACGGCCTCGACTCTGTGATAAGGCCGCACGTCCTTCAGTGCAGGGATCACGATGATTTGACCAATTTGCAAATAACGGGGACGAAGCCGCGGGTTGGTTTTTTCAATCATCGAGGTCGTCACGCCGTACCAGTCGGCCAGGGCCAGCAGGGTATCGCCGCTTTTGACTCTGTAGAAGTAGTACCGGATGAGCTTTAACCGGGGATCGTCCAGGGCTTTGCGGACGGGTTGCGCCCACGAAGCTGGAACCTTGAGACGGTAGTCCCGCATCCCCGCCGGGGTGATCGGGTACCTGAGTTCGGGGTTGGCCCGGGCCAGATCTGAGTAGGGAACCTTGGCGGCCTCGGCCAAAAGCCTCAAATCCACGGGCCTTTCGACCCGGATACGATCCCACTTTTCTGAGACTCCCCAGTCAAGGGGAAGACCGTAACGGGTTTTTTGCTCCAGGATCATGGCCATGGCCAACAGCTGCGGCACGTAGTTGGCCGTCTCCCGCGGGAGGTAACCCTTGTCGCTCAGGACCCAGTAGTTGCGGATTCCCCCGGAACGGCGGATCGCCCACTCCACCCGCGGAATGCCGGCGTTGTAAGCGGCCAGGGCCAGGTACCAGTCGCCCAAGTAGTTGTAGTTGTCCCTCAATTTTCGCGCCGCGCCGATGGTCGCGTTCCAAAAATCCTTGCGCTGATCGATGTACGGGGTAATTTCCATGTTATACCCGTCCACGCTGTTGCTCATGAACTGCCACATCCCCACAGCGCCGGAATCAGAAACTGCTGTATTGGAAAACCCTGACTCCAGAGCGGCCAACCAGAAAATTTCGTCGGGGACACCGTACCTCGTGAGCTGCTGATGAATAAAATCGCGGTAGGGTCTGCTGCGCTCCAGACAATCCCGGATGTAGCTCAAACCGTCCGTGCTGTAATACGCCAGAGCCTGGTTGTAACGCTGACTGAAGGGAAAGGGAGGAAGGTCGAGCATGACCGGCGGCAAAACAGGCTGAACTGGGGGTTCGGCTTGGGGGATGTAAGTCCCCGTTGCGGGCGCTCCCATCGACCAAATGGAGGGCAAGGGAAGCTCCCCCGCCCAGAGCCCACCGGCCAGAACCGATAAAATTCCCAGGGCTGCGGCCCTGCTCCATCTCTGCCGCTTCACATTTTGTCTCCAAAAAAGACCCCGGCCCATTCCCAAGCACCGTTGACTTCAGGATCGGCAGGGTAGCTGATCCGTTTGAAACAAAAGTACCAGGTGGGGATGCGGAAGGTCCATCCCGTCGACTTGAGGTAGGCTTCAGAGTTGTTCGAGGCGTCGTCGAGTTTGGGAGAAAACCACACCGAACCGCCGCCGTAATGCGCCTGCTGGACCAGCTCACGCAAGAAAGTCCGAATGTCAAAAACCTCGGGCAGGGCGTCGTTAGGGTTCGTGTCGTCCCAGGAAAGGGCAAAAAATCCGACCTTGGCCCTGAGCTGCTCCATTTTGTCCGTGTCATCCGACTCGATCGCCCTTTCGAGGGCCGCGATCAGGGTGTGCAGGTCCGGGTAGACCCAGGAAAGGTCGGACTTGGAAAGGTCCACCAGCGACTTGACCCGGCTGTAGGCCTGGGGGTCACCGGGCACAACGGGATCGGGGAACAGAAGAAACTTGGAGTAGGTTTTGATGGCCTGCTTCCAGAGCCCCAGCTGTTCGTAGGCGTGCCCCCATTCGTAAAACTGCTCGGGCTTGGTCAATTTGTAAGGAAACTGCTCGGCGATGTCTTCATAGAACTTTCTTTTCAGGGAAGGCTGGTCCACCAGACGGGTCAAAGCGTCCAAACTGCGGTAGTGGACAGAATCGCCGCGCTCAAACACGTCAGGGTAGTCTTTCACGATCCGCTCGTAGTAAGGAATCGCCAGGGGAACGGCGTTCTCGTGCCTGTAGTTTTCGGCCACCCGGTAAAGGTAATCGGCGTCAAAAGGATCCTGGGGATTTTGAGCGACGTAGGTTGTCAGAAAAAAATTGACCTTGTCGATGGCTTTTTCGGCGTCAAGCCTGTCCACGATCAGGTGAATGAGCGAGTAACGGGCCGCCGACGGCTCTTTTGTCCTGTCGAAAAGGACGAACAAGCGGTCTATTTCTGCGTTGATCGTCCCGGAACTTCCTCGGTAAATGTCTTCCCGATTCCCCGATTGCACGATGGCAAAAGCCAGAACCACGGCAAGAATGGGCAGCAGCAGGCTCAGGTACCTTTTCATGGATGCGTGAGTGTAGCACGCCGCTTCGCAGGTTGTCCACGCTTGCCGTGCCACGGTCTTTTTGAATACAATGGTGAACGGAGGACCTCATGCCAGCCATTCCCGCGCCCGCGCCCATCAAAAAGACGTCTCAGGGGCTCGAAGTACCGCCCCACGTCATTCTTCCCTACATCGAAGGCGACGGCACAGGCCCCGATATCTGGAAAGCCTCGGTCCGTGTTTTTGACGCGGCCATCGAAAAAGCTTACGGGGGAACCCGCAAGGTAGCCTGGAAAGAAGTACTTGCGGGGGAAAAAGCCTTTCAAAAAACGGGCAACTGGCTTCCCGACGAGACCCTCAAGGCCTTCAACGAGTTCCTTGTCGGGATCAAGGGGCCCCTCACCACGCCCGTGGGTGGCGGCATCCGTTCGCTCAACGTTGCCCTGCGCCAGATGCTGGACCTCTACGTCTGCCTCAGGCCCGTCAAATATTACAAGGGGGTTCCCAGCCCCGTCCGGCGTCCGGAGCTCGTGGACATGGTGATTTTTCGGGAAAACACCGAGGACATCTACACGGGCATCGAGTACGCCGCAGGGACGCCCGAGGCCCAGAGAGTGCTGGACTTTTTGGCGCAGAACTTTCCCAAAGACTTTGCCAAGGTCCGGTTCGGTACCGAAAAATCTGCGGCAGATTGGCAAAAAACCCTCGAAGCGGCGGGAGAGCCTCATCAGGACCCCGTTTTTCAACTGGGCATCGGTATCAAACCCGTCAGTTTTGCGGGCACCCGGCGCTTGGTGCGTGCCGCAATTTCCCACGCTATTGTCAACGGACGAAAGTCGGTGACCTTGGTCCACAAGGGCAACATCATGAAGTTTACCGAAGGAGCCTTTCGCGACTGGGGCTACCGTGTTGCCCGTGAAGATTTCGGCGCTGTGGAAATCGACGGCGGCCCCTGGTGCAAGATTCCTGCCGGAAAGCCCGGTGCAGGGCTTGTGATCAAAGATTCCATTGCCGACATCACACTTCAACAGGTTCTTACCAGACCTGAGGATTTTGACGTTGTCGCCACCTTGAACCTTAACGGCGACTACCTGTCCGACGCTCTGGCGGCCCAGGTCGGCGGCATCGGCATCGCCCCTGGGGCCAACATCAACTACGTCACGGGACACGCTATTTTCGAAGCGACGCACGGAACGGCGCCCAAGTATGCCAACCAGGACAAGGTGAACCCCTCGTCGGTTCTTCTTTCAGGCGTCATGATGTTCGATTACCTCGGGTGGAAAGAAGCCGCCAGCCTGATTGAAAACGGTATCCAGGCCGCGATCGCGTCCAAGGTCGTCACCTACGATTTTGCACGGCTCATGGAGGGCGCAACAGAAACATCCTGCAGCGGTTTTGGCGACCGGATCATCGCCGCGATGAAATGAGCAGAAACGACATGACGAGTAAAAATTCGGGCAAGGCCACACTTTTTGTCGGTTTGGGATTGGCTCTTTTGGGAGTGGTCCTCCTTTTTTGGACCCAAAATTTTCTTGACGTTCTGGGGCGTTGGTGGCCGAGCGCCTTTGCCCTTGTCGGATTGCTTTCGCTGTACCACTACAAGGCGCACAAGGCCAGGCCAAGGTTTCTTTTGCTGGGTCTCCTTCTCTTTTTAACGGGGACCTTCATCCTTCTGCTCAACACGGTTCTTGCTCCTTACGCCAGCCTCAGCCAGCTTTGGCCGATTTTTATGGGAATCGTTGGAGCTTCGATCCTTCCCTACAGTTTTCGTTTTGGCAGGACCCTCCGCATCAGTTTTATCATTCCCAGCATTTTCTTGATTTTTTTCATGTTCGCCCTTCTGATTTTCACCCTTCAACTCATCAAAATCACCTTCACGGATTTTGTTTTGGGTTGGTGGCCCCTGCTTCTGGTTTTTATGGGACTCACCTTGGTGGTGGCCTACTACCTGCGCGACCAGGGAGACGATCCTTCTTGAGGCGCGGCCTTTTTGTTCTCGTTTTTGTCTTTCTGACCTTCTCACCCGTGGGAGTCCTTGCCGAAGTTTCAGCCCCGTCGGCGGTCGCCGTATCACTACAAAACAAGGGAGAAGGTCCTAATTTGGGCGCGGCGTTGTTTGTATAGTTTTTGTCTTTCATACCTACTCACCGATGGA
>JABEVL010000239.1 GCA_013043995.1 Spirochaetales bacterium
CACGTTTTTATGAACAGCCCCGTCGGAACCGTCAACTCCGAGGGTACGCCCTTGCCTAAGACTTTGCCCGACGGCAGCCACAACCCCGAGTGGGGCAACATGATCTTTAACGGCGATGGGATGCTGTTCCGTTTTGACCTCGACAGGGCAGGAACAGTCCGCGTCAAATCCAGAATTTTGAAGACCCCCGATTTTTGGGCGGACTGGGCAACCCGTCAGGGAACCGACTACTGGAACCGGGGTTTTCGTTTTGACAACTGGGGGATGGCCCGGATGGGGTTGCCGATCGGGACGAGAAATCAGATCAACACCTCGGTCAACCTCTTCCGTGTTCCCGGAAGCGAGGCCATCCGGCTGACGGCGAACTTTGACGCGGGCAGGCCTTTCGAGGTGGACCCGGTGACCCTTGAGGTCCTGCGGCCCCTGGGCTCCAACGCGGATTGGCGGGGCGAGTTTCCGGGGATGATGAACCAGGTTTTTCCCCTCCACCAGTCGAGCGCCCATCCGTCGTTTGACCCCTTTACCCGGGAATTTTGGACCGTGAACTTTTGCAAAGACGCCGCGACCCTGGCTTTTTCGCAGGTGTTTAAGCCCCACCTGACCGCGCGCCAGGATTGGCTGACTCAAGAAATCGAGGCCCTGACCAAGGTTTTGGGGCGTCGAAAGATCAAGGGACGGCAATTTCTGACCCTGATGGAACACTTTCTGGAACACCTGGAAACCAAGCACCGCGAGGGGCACAACCGGCCCTTTGTTCCCCCCAAGGTCCTTGAGAACAAGGACTGGCTGGGCATGGAAAACGAGGTCAGGCTTTTGCGCTGGAACGAGAACGGCCCGATGGAAAGCTGGAACCTCCTCGATCCCGACACGGGCAAGAACCTCGTCATCGAGCAGACCATGCACCAGACGGCCTTGAGCCGGAACTGGATCGTCCTGGTCGATTCGTCGCTCAAATTTGCCCTCGACGTGCTCGAAAATAACCCTTTTCCGGAGCATCCCTGGCTGAACAGGCTTTTAAGGCGCTTGGTGGCTCGGACGATCCAGCCGATCACACCCCTCTACCTAGTCCAGCGCAAGGATTTGGTTCCAGGCGTCACCGAGGTGAGGACGCGCAAGGTTTGGGTCCCCCTGGAAACAGCGCACTTTTCAGTGGATTACGACGACCCGGACGACCTGGTCACGGTCTACACGAGCCACAATGCGGCGATGTGCGTCGCCGAGTGGGTACGCCCCTACGACACTCTGGCGGTCGATGGGAGCCCTGTTCCTGAAAATGTGATTGGACTTCTCACCGCGGGCGAGATGGACGTGGGAAGGACGGGACTCTTCAAGATCCACGCTCCCACGGGAAAAATCCGGCAGCAGAAGATCGTCTGGAAGACCGGGAGCGAAAAGC
The DNA here is from genome assembly GCA_013043995.1 of Spirochaetales bacterium. Classification (GTDB taxonomy): domain Bacteria; phylum Spirochaetota; class Spirochaetia; order JABEVK01; family JABEVK01; genus JABEVK01. The sequence continues at coordinate 1,397 of JABEVL010000239.1, forward strand.
CGGCCCCCGGGGCGCCCGCAGGGCTGCACACTTGGGCGACGGGACTGACAACCTACAGGGGATCGAACGACGCTGAAGCCCTGCCCGCCAAAATCCCTTCGCTGTTCTGGCAATTTTACGGCCTGGACCGGCGGCTTTTGACGCACTTCATCGAAGAACTTTATTCCAACTATAAAAATCGCAAAATTTCGGTATCAAAAATCAAGAAACTGACAGCCCAGGGCGTCCCTTTCTGCCTGGTGCGCCAAGAAACGGCGACGCAGGAGTTGGTGGACGGCTGGGTGTTTCAGATGAATGAAAATTTCAGATCTCTGCAATTTGTTCCCCGAAAAAGAGCAAAAGACGAACTTGTCGCTCATCCCGAGCTGGACGGTTACATCCTTTGCACCATGATCAACGGAAGCCGCGACCTGAGCGTTGATGAGTACACCCGGGAAATCTGGATTTTTGACGCCGCGCAACTTCGTCAGGGGCCCGTGGCCAAGCTGGGACACCCGGAGCTGTCGTTCGCCTTTACGATCCACTCGGTTTGGGCCCCGCGGCTGGATCCCGCGCCCCGTACTCCTTTGTACGATGTGCGGGCCGATTACCGGACGGTCTTGGAGACCGTTACAGATCCAGCAAAAAAGAGGGAACTCAGCGACTTTATGGATCGCGAGGTTTACCCCCACTATGAACAACCTTGAAGCCCTGGGCCGGGAACTCCTTGACGAACTCAGGCCCTATCACGAAAAGCGCGAGGTGTTTTCGGGCCTGTTTCCTCCTCCTTTCCGGAACTCTGTCAGCCACGTGACGCCGTTCGGCACGCGTGACCCCTTGGTTTTTCGGCATCCTCGGACTCGAATTCCCTTCCTGGCCCCGGAACAAACGGGTCAGCTCGATCAGCCCCTGGGGCCTGAGGCTGACTTGTACAACTGGGGGGCCTCGGTCTGTTACGCGGCTTCGGGCAAACCGCCGATCGAGGTGAACTCCTCGGCGAACCCGTTCCGGCAGATCCTGGACGGGGTACCGGATCTGAGTTGGGCCGGTGAGCCAGTTTGGCCGAGGAGCCTAAAACCTTTCCTTGAGACCGTCCTCAAAAAGAACCCGGCCGACCGCTACCGCTCACTCGAAGGACTTGAACACGACTGGCATCAGGTTTGGAACAGCGCGGCCTGGGGAATTGTCGAAACACCGCTGCTGCGCTCGCGGGACGTGCCGCAGCTTTTTGTGCCGCCCAGCCAACTTTTGGACCGTGAAGAAATCTTGAACCAGGTGGCCGAGGCCGCCGAACGGGCGCGCTCCCGATCGGGGCCGACCCTGGTCCAGCTGAGCGGTGAGGAGGGTTTGGGAAAAACTCGTCTTTTGAGGAGCAGCGCCGAGCGGCTGTCCCTAGAAAACGAAGGATGGTTTTTTCTTGACGGTTCGGCGGACCGCAGTACCCCTTACGGAGCGTTGCGGGGGCTTTTGCTTCAGATCCTTGCGCACTCCGTTTGGGAACAGGAGTCCTTTCGCGAGCGGCTTTTTGCTTCTCTGGTCGAAGATTCAGGCGACAAGGCTTCGGTGCTCTCGCGGCTGGTGCCTGCCTGGGAAGCCTGGGCGGGTCCCGAAAACGGTGACGAAATGGGGGACAGCCGGGCTCTGAAAACCCGGCTCGATTTTGCCTGGGTCGCCCTTCTGAGGGCCTGGCTCAAGCACGTCCCTCTGGTCCTGCTCTTGGATGATGCCGACTTTCTGGGCAGGGAAACTCTCGACATCCTGGAGCTGGTGGCCGCGGGTTCTTCAGGAAACCGTCTGGCTTGCATCGCGGCAACGTGTTCCGCTGCAGCGGCCGGTTTGGGGCACATCCCGGCTTTCAGCAAAGAACGCCAGATCCGGATGGAGGTGAAGCCTCTTTCGGTTTCGGCCCTGCAGGAACTGGTGGCGGGTCTTCCGGCCCACCCCGAACAGAGGGAAGAACTGGTTGACTTGATGGCGTCAAAAACTCAGGGAATTCCGCGTTCTTTGGACTATTTTTGGGAGAACCTTAAAACTTTTGACGCGGTCAGACCCGATGTGTCGACTAAAAGCTGGTTCTTCAACCTGGAAATTATTCGTGCCCTGCAGATCCCCGAGAGCTCCTTGGGGTGGTTCCGTGTCCGTTTAGCTTCTCTTGCGCCCGAGGCCCTACGGGCGTTGAGCTTGTTGACCCTGTTTCCTGCAGGACTGGCGCACGTTCAGCTCAAAGCGGCGATCTCATTTGTTTTCGGTCCCCAGCACGAGGTGAGCGTCGAAACCTTGAACCAGTTGGCTCGTGACGGCTGGGTGGTGAGGGAACCGCAATGGAAGCTGGCCTCGCGGTCGTTGGAGCGCGCTGTCGAAGAGTTCGTCGACCCGCTCAATTGGGCTGAACTTTTGGAGGCTCTGGCGAATTTCCGTTTAGCCACGGGGGCCCCCGAAGACGCCGAAGACATTCAGGTTCTTTACCGCGCTCTTGAAAGTTTTGTTCCCTCAAGACGGCTTGCGTTCATCCCCCTGATCTTAGCCTGTGCCCAAAACCTGATGCGAATGAGCGCGTATTCAACGGCTTGGAGTCTGGTCAGCCTGCTTTCCTCAGAAGCCTACGTCCAGCACGCGCCTGACGCAGCCGTTTTGAACGTCATGAAAGTTGCGGCTCTGGCCGGCCGGACCGAAGCTTTTCAAGAGCTGGTTTCCTTGTTGAATGTTGCCCCCCCTCCAGGGCTCGACAGGATCGAAATCGATTACACCATCACGCGGGGGTGGCTCAATTTAGGGGCTTTGGGCTCATCGCTGGAGGCCGGTCTTTCCCTTTTAGAGCGGCAGGGGATCAAGCTTCCCCATCAACCCAAGATTTTGGACGTCGTCGCGGGGACTCTCCCCTTGCAGATAGCTCTCCGTCCCCTGAGTTTGGAAAACCTTCTTGAAAGACCCGCGGCCAAGGGCCGAACCTCCTTTTTGATTCTTGAGGTCATTCAGATCTTGTCCACGGCGGCTTTTTTTCACCGCCCTCTGCTGATCCCCATTCTGACCGCCAAAAATATTTTGTATGGGTTAAAAGCGGGGCTTTCGGCCGGGTTAGGGGTCAGCTTTGCGACTCTCGCCTTTCAACAGGCGGTGATCTTCAAGAATCCTGGGCAGGCTTCCCGAACGTTGATATGGGCTGAAGAGATTCTGAAAAACTACCCGTCAAAAGAGGCCCAGGTACGCGTCGATTTTTTGGCCTGGTCTTTTGTGCGCTGGTGGGACTTGCCGCTGATCGGCGTCGGGAGGGCGCTGTTTGAGAATTCCAGGACAGCTCTGTCTCTCGGCTTGAACGACACCGGTTTTAGCAGTTTTGTCATCGGAGTGTATTACGAACTTTGGGGTGGGCAGGAACTTTCCACGGTCCTACGCCACGTGGAAGAAAAGACTCGAACGATGGAAATGCAGGGCAACACCCAGAACCTTATGCTGATGAACGGGATACAGGCTTTTCTGGCCTACCAGTCGGGTGGAGACCGTGAGCAGTTTGAAGTTTTCCGTGCCAGCTTGGTGAGCCACCGTGAAAAAAAAGTTTGGACCACTTACTTTAGTTTGGGCGGACTCGTGCTTTTGACCGATCTACTCGACGGCAGTGTTTTAAACTCCATCGAGATCGCCGAAACGTTGCTGTCAAAATTGACCGTGGTAGGTTTGGCAACCTACACCTACCCGATCATCCTGGTGCTGGCAACGGTGTTTGGTTTGCTGGAAGACGGGCTTAAACCCCGATCGAAGATGGTTCGCAAAGTCCAGAGTCTGCTTAAACGTTTTGAAAAAAAGGGTGCCGTCAGTTTTATTGCTCACAGGTACTTGTTGGAGTCGGCGCTCGCTTGCAGCAGTAAAAAATTCGCTGAAGCGCATTGGTTGGCGACAATCGCGATCGACAGGTTTTCGCAAGAAAACCAGACCATGATGGTCGCAATGGGGCTCGAGGTGCGGGCGCGGATCCTTGATAGTCAAAATCTTGCCGAACTCGCGCGCCGAGACTGGAAGGCTGCCTACTGGACCTGGCGCGAGCTGGGC
>JABEVL010000240.1 GCA_013043995.1 Spirochaetales bacterium
AATTTCTTGGACGTGGGAACTTTGACTCAACTTCCAGACCAGGGCGTGTTCGCGGGCACCGTTCCCCAAAACCAGTATTTTCATAAGGCCTCCGTATCGGCAAAAAAACCTCGACCCAACAGGTCAACCGGGTGTCAATTCGTCCAGGAGCCGGCGAACGACCCTGGGATAAAGCTGGTGCTCCAGCCTGTGAATCTGCTCTTCGGCTTCGGCGAGCGATTGAATCCCTGACCTGGAAAAACTCGCCTGTTCGATGAGTTTGCCCGTGTCGACGCCCTCGTCGACCCAATGAACACTCACGCCCAGCTCCAGGTCGGTGGATTCCCAGCTGTCCCGGATCGCGTGGGCCCCCGGGTGGCGGGGCAACAAAGACGGATGGATGTTGATCAGACGCCCCTTCCAGCGGTGGACAAAAAAAGGCGACAGAACGCGCATGAAACCAGCCAGCACGACAAGCTCGGCGCGGTACTCTTCCAGGGTATGCGTCAGGGTTCTTTCGGCGGAAAGCCGATCCAGCTTGCCGTCGGCATCCTTGGCGTAAGAAACGAGAACGGCGGGGACCCCCAGACGCTCGGCCCGCTCAAAGCACCCCGCTCCGGCACGATCGCCGATCAAAACGCAGCAGCGGTGAGGCCCTGCGGCCAATGTTTTGACCAAGGCCTCAAAATTGCTGCCGCTCCCCGAAGCCAGAACCGCGTAGCCCGCCACGCCCTAACCCCGCCGCAGGGCACCGGCTTCCAGGGCCCCGATGCGCACCACGTCGACACCCGACGCCTGAGCCGCTTTCTGAAAAGCGTCGGCCTGAGCCGCCGATACCACCAGGGCCAAACCGATCCCCATGTTAAAAACGCGGACCATCTCTTCACGATCGACGTTGCCGCCCTTTTCAATCTTGGAAAAGATCTCGGGGATCTTCCAGTTCCAGTCCAAACGCAGTTGAAGGTGAGGAGGCAAAATCCGCTCAATGTTGCCGTAGAGACCGCCCCCGGTGATGTGGGCTGCCCCCTGGAGTCCGGCCAGGGGAACGAGTTTTTTCATCGTTTTGACATAAATCCGCGTCGGGGTCAGCAGCTCGCGCCACGCCGCTGTATCCTCGGCGGGAACGCACTTTCGGGCCAGGGAATACCCGTTGGAATGCACCCCGCTCGACGCGACGCCGAACACCGCGTCGCCGCTGGCCATACGGTCCGGGCGAGGGAGCATCTGGTCTTTTTCAACCAGGCCGACGCAGAAACCGGCCAGGTCAAAGTCCTTGCCGTGGTAAAGGTCGGGCATTTCGGCGGTTTCCCCCCCAGCCAAGACGCATTCAGCCTCTTCGCACCCGGCAATCACGCCTTTGATCAGCGACTGAAGGAGGCCGTCTTCGATCTTACCGATGGCGATGTAGTCCAAAAAAACCTCGGGGAAACACCCGCACACCGCCAGGTCGTTGACGTTCATCGCCACCAGATCGATCCCTACGGTGTCAAAAACACCGAGTTTTTGCGCCACCAGAAGCTTGGTTCCGACCCCGTCGGTGCAGGACAAAAGAACAGGGCGCTTAAAACGGGCCCACTCCAGCTCGACCCCCCCGGCAAAACCGCCCAAGCCCTTGCCTATGGCTTTTGAAGGAAACTTGGCGATGAACTCGGCAAACCGGTCGCCCTTTTCGATGTCAACGCCCGCCTGGGCGTAGGTTTGTTTTTTTTCCATCCTGGTCCTCACCGTCAAAGTCTAAAAATGGCCCCTGAGCCGGGGCCCAAACTAACACGGAACCCTACGAAAGGGAAGTCTCGCCTGACTGGGCGCGCTGCCTCAGAACGCGTTCGCGACGGGCACGGACGGCCACCAGGATCACGATCAGGATCGCCAGGACCAGACTGACACGGCCGTTGCCGAAACCCATCCCGCCCAAGTCCAGCGGCTTGCCGAACAGGTCGGCAAACGACGCCCCCAGGGGCCGCGTCAGGATGTAGGCCAGCCAAAAGGCCCCCACGGCGTTTTCGCTTTTGGTCTTGCGCAAAAAAGTCAAAAGGAAGTGCACCCCGGCGACGGCCAGAATCGCCGCCGTGAACATCCCGCCCGCCAGGCCGTACCCCAGGCCGAAGGTGATCGCTGTCAGGTCCCCGGCCGCTGTCCCCAGCGCAAAGGTCGCCATGATGGTCGCCCAGTAGAAAAGCTCCCGGCGTTGGGTTCGGATGCTGTGGATGGAGAGGGTCTTTTCGACGGCGTACCACAGGACAAAGACCGCTCCCAGACAGACCAGGAAAAATACCGTCGTGACCCGGTAAGGAATCCCCAGCCCCACGTGCAGGACGTCGGCGGCCATGGTTCCAAAAATTGCGACCATGGTGACCGCCAACCAATACACCCAGGCCAGGTAACGGCGCACGCTGAACTGAAGCACCAGGGCCGCCGCCAGGCCCAGAGCCCCCAGGGCCACGGCCAGGACCGGATTGATCTGGTGGACCAGAAAATCCGACGTGCTTTCGCCGAGCGCCGTCGTGAGGATCTTGATGATCCAGAAAAAAATTGTGATTTGAGGAACCTTGAGCTCGGGGCGGCCAGGCTCCTTCAGGACGGTCTCCATCAACTGCCGCTCCTGACGGGAATTTCCGTCTGTTTTTTGCAGGCCGGTGTCAGCCGTTCGGGGTATTCCCCCGAAAAGCAAGCGTAGCAATAGTCCTGGCTTTCGGGCTGTGCGCACTTGCGCAGCTCGTCCAGGGGCAAAAAGACCACCGAATCGGCGCCAAGCTCGGCAGCCAGGGCTTCGGGGTCGAGCCTGTTGGCGATCAGTTCCCCGCGCGTCGGGATATCGATGCCGTAAAAACAAGGGAACTTGATTTCAGGCGCCGAAAGCCTCAGGTGCACCTCCCGGGCGCCTGCCTCGCGGATCAGCCGCACGATCCGGCGGCTGGTCGTGCCGCGGACC
>JABEVL010000241.1 GCA_013043995.1 Spirochaetales bacterium
CGAGCCCTCCGCCGCTAGATTGCGGTTCCTAGTTGCCCAACCCCGTGGTAGCCGTCTGAACAATGAGAAAAACGTTGAGGGCGACGATGACCCCTGCGATCACCCAGCCGAGCACGATGATATGACGCCTGGAAGTCCACGGTCCCATGAGGGTGCGGTTGGCGCCGAACAAAAGCAGAGGAACGAGGGCGAGCGGAATTCCAAAAGAGAGGATCACCTGCGAAAGCACGAGGGCTTGCGTCACGTCGGCCCCTGCCCAGATGACGAGAAAAGTCGGCAACATGGTGACAAGACGGCGCAACCAAAGCGGAATTGTAAAGCGGACAAAGCCCTGCATGACGATCTGACCCGCCAGGGTTCCCACGGTCGACGACGACAAACCCGAAGCTAAAAGAGCAACAGCGAAGGCACTGGCGGCCAAGGGACCCAAGAGAGGGGTGAGGGTTTTGTAGGCGACGCTCAGATCGCCGACGTTGGCAATACCTGTGCGGTAGAACGCCCCGGCGGCAGCGGTCAGCATGGCCAGGTTGATGATTCCCGCCAGCCCGAGGGCGATCAGGATCTCAATTTTTGTAAAACCCAAAAGCCGTTTCTTTTGTTTGGGAGAATGCGTCAGGATGCGGTCCTGCGTCAGCGCTGAGTGCATGTAGATCACGTGAGGCATGACCGTCGCCCCGGAGGTCCCTACTGACAGGTAGATCATTCCCGTGTCGCGGAAACTTGGGATAAAACCGCGCCAAAGGCTGGCCTGGGGATGCGACAGAAAAAGTTCAACGACGTAGGAAAGCGTGATGACGCCGACCAAGGCCGTGACGGCCGATTCCAAAGGTCGGAAACCTAAACGCTGAAGGGCCAAAAGCGCGTAGGTGGTCAAAGCCGTCAGAACGGCCCCCACGATCAGGGGAACGCCCAGAAGGAGTTGAAACGCCAGCGAGGCTCCTAAAAATTCGGCAACGTCGGTCGCCATGGCCATGACCTCGGCCTGGAGCCAGTAAAAGAAACGGCCAGGCGTGCTGAGCCGGTCGCCGATGAGTTGGGGAAGGCTCTTTCCTGTGACGATACCGATTTTGGCCGAAAGGTACTGAATGAACATCGCTGAAAGGTTCGCCGCCAGGATCACCCACAAGAGGGCATAACCATACTGGGCACCGCCCGAAATGTTGGTGGCAAAGTTGCCCGGGTCCATGTAGGCCACGCTGGCCAAAAAAGCAGGGCCCAGAAAGGGTCTCAGGTGCTTCCAGCGGAAACGGGGGGCGTTCAAGGCTTCTTCGGCAAGATGACGAACTTGGTTATCGGGGCTCATGAGGGCTGCCCTTCCTGCAGAAAAATTCGAGCGGCGAGTGAAAGGGGAATCAAAAAGTGGTTCCCTTGACGGCTTGTATCAACGTTCAAGACGTTTAAACGGACACCGTTTGAGCCGCTCTCGGCGATTTTTACAAAACGTCCGGGCAAAAGGTGAAGGTGGGACAGGAGGTTGAGTTCGTCACGGTCTTGGGTCGCTACGCGGACGATCTGGCCTTCAAAACCCGCCCCCAGTTTGGTTAAGGACGTTTCGGTGCGGACGACGGGGAAAACAAGATCGGCGTTGGGGATGGGGTCGCCGTGGGGGTCAAATTCGGGTTCACCGAGCCAGAGGGCCATGCGCGTTTCAAAGGTTTCGGAGATGTAGTGTTCGAGGCGCTCGGCCTCGTCGTGGACTTCTTCCCAGCCGTAACCCAGGGCCGTTTGCAAGAAGCTCTCCAAAAGACGGTGGTGCCGCAGCAGCTCGAGGGCGACCTTGCGCCCCGACTCGGTCAGGGATACACCCCGGTATTCGGCGTAGTGGACGAGGCCGAGAGCGCGGAGCTTGTGGAGCATCGCCGTAGCCGACGCGGGCGCAACACCGATACGTTCCGCCAAGGCCTGGGTGCCGACGATCCCCTGAGGGTCTTCGATCAGAAGGTAAATCTGCTTGAGGTAGTCTTCCTGGGATTCTGAAAGGATTTTTTTAGACTCATCTAAAATTATCATGCTTTAAACTTAGTCATGTATAAATAAAAGTCAAGGAAGACCCCCTCTTTGACCTGGGTCTCGTTGACCCCTGGGCGGCCGTTGGCTAAAATAGGCGACTATGAGCTCTATTGCGAAATTATCCAAAATATAGGGTGTTTTGAATGTTTTGTAAGAGCTTCTGATGTATGAACTTGTGTTCAATTTTGGTGCGAACAGAGTCTTGCTGCCCCACGAGTCCAGTGATCAAAGAGGGGTAGGGTGGCGCTTTTTGTCCCCTGGAACTCACACCCTGTTGCTAAAGGACTTTCGGCTATCTGAGCAGGGTATTCCCTCTGAATCGAAAAAGATTAGTTTGGTGTTTCGTCCTAAGCAGTCGTACTCCGCCAGCCAGACTTTGACCATCGTCTCATTGACCGACGTAGCATAACCAAAGAAACAGAGCCCACGTTTGCCTTCGTCTTCCATATAGTCTTCGTGGGAAACCCGCCCCTGTTCGTCAAAGGTCTTCAGAAACTTCGGGAAGGGAATTTCAGATTCGTTCATTGTTACCTCTCGTTGTCTCAAAAGAAAAGGGCGACCATCGCTGGCCGCCCTCGTCAACGATCACTTCGTAGCCGGATCTGCCTTGGGTTTCTGCGAGTGAACCGCAGGAACATCGGGCTTGGTCTGGTAGGTCTTGTGGACCTCATCCCAGGGAATACTCTTCCGCTTCACCATGTCCCCGTCGAGGACGTTGATCACCACGGCCTTCTTGTTGGTGGAAACGACCTCTCCCACGACCTCCGCACCTCCCTTACCGATCATCGAGGCCCAAGTTCCGATCAGGACGGTCTTGAAGAGGCCGGCGACTTCTTGGGTCCGAAGGGCATTGTGGCGTTCCTCGACAGATTTCCGAAGGGCGTCGAGGTCTTGGCGGTTCAGAGTCTTCACGTTCGGGATGATTTCAGCTGCGGTCATATTGTTCTCTCCTATTGGTATTCATGTGGCCCTCGTTGGGGCGGTAATCGTGGCTGGAAAGTTTTCTAGCTTCGGGGAGGTCCGACGAAGTTTCCCGTTCCCGACCCTACGGTTCTCCGAACGTGGACCTGCCAGAGTCCTGCCGCGGACACCATCAATGGTCACTCGGGAACAGAAGGATGCCGTTCTCAAGGAACAGCTTGATCTAGACGGTAAGGTCTGTGTAACGGAGTCGGTGTAAAGAACTCCTCCGATAGGATGCCGATGGTACTGCTCCGTTCCATGAAACAGCGGATCGTAATATCCCATTTGCACTCCTCAGCCTTGTCATCAAGGGTTTGATGAGCGGCTGATTCGATCATGTCGTGCTTCGAGAATTCTGCGAGCCCCTAGAACTTCAAAGCTCCACTGACACTGTCCGAGCGCAACTTTTCCAGCAACGATGGTGTAAACTTATGGGGGGGGAAGACATCCAAACGGCTTGTTCTGCGGTCGGCTGACTACTGAATTCCGTGACGGCTGTGAATCAGACCAACATGACCTTCGGGAAGATGACAGGGGGTCTTGGCAGGATCGAGCTTCACTCCGGAACTATCGTTCCGATCTTTTCCATCTTCCAGAAATGCTCCGAAGCTCGGGCTACTTCTGCCGCCGGCTCAGTAAGAATCACGGCCTCAAAAGACCCGCAACCCCAACGGCGAAACACCAGGAAGTTTCCGAAACGGAGTTTTTCCGCAACCCATGGGAAGAATGGGATGACGGTGTGGTTCAGGAGCAGTTCCCGACGGGTCGAGTAGTAGACCGGTGGCGAGTCCTCGCAAAACTCACAGTACCAGCCCTGTCCCTCCCGGTGGCCAATCCCGATGTCGCAATCCCAAAGAAAGTCGAAGTTTCCCTTTTCTGGCGAAGCCACCAAAGAGAGGCCGTCCTCTTTGACGACGAGCTCGATGGAAGGCGTAATCCCCGCTACGTGGTAACACTGAGGCGAGTCCGGAACAGGCGAAAGTCCGAGTTTTTGTCCGCTGGAAAGTTGCCCATCACGAAGAAGCTCAAGGAGGGTTTTCTTGTTGTCGGTCATCAGTTTCCTAGTGGAAATGCAGAAGGCTGGTGTAATCTTCGGATTCCGGCACGATCCTGACATCGAAGACTTTGAGTTCGCCACAAAGGTTCTGCCTCATCGTAACGATGTAGTCTTTCTCAAATGGTTGTGCGATCAGGTGCTTTCGCATCAAGCGGGCAAGAGGCTTATCGGCCAGGATTCTGCTCAAGAAGCCATAGAGCACTCGTGGTGGAATATCTCGGCATTTCTGGATCGAGGTCATCTGGTACCAGGGTTGAACCTGTACGCCACACAAAAGTCTTTCTTTGGAAATTGTTGGTACAGGTTGCCCGACGGGGTGAAAGTAAACGTGCTTCTTCCCGTAATCCCCATGTTTGTAAACGACAAACTGGAACTCGTCCTGAATGCTTCCTTCGGGCCTACCAGAACCCGAAACCCGCTCAAATCCGACAATGGCCATGTCTCTTCGGTCCTCCTCCTTCATCTTGAACAGATAGGCAATTGGACGGTTGAATTGCCAAGTGCTCTGCCATGAGGCGGTGAAAGGGCTTCACCTTGAAGCTTTGCTCCAGGAACTAAAACAGAAGGTGAGGGCCCTTTGGGGCGAAGTTGCCGCCCAAGCGGCACGGCAACACATCGAGGCAGATTTTCGGCAGGAGGGCTGGAAGACAGGAGACCCTTTTCCCAAGGATGGGCGGGACTATGTTCGGATGGGCTTTTGGTGTTGACAATGACCAGGACGAGGTGTCAAGAGAGTTTAATTGATAAGAAAAGATGAAGGAAAAA
>JABEVL010000242.1 GCA_013043995.1 Spirochaetales bacterium
GCGAAGGAGAAAACCAGGCGCTACAAGAAGCCCTAGAAGGATTATACAAAAAGGAAAAAACATGGAATCAACCTCCGTTGTGACCTTGGGCGTCCAGCTCATCTTCGGTTTTTTAGCCAGCGTTGCAGGAATTGCCCTGTGGGCTCACACGCGCCAACCGGCCTGGGTTCTGGTCATCCTGGCCACGCTGGTGGGCTATCTGGGGGTTCTGTTGCAACTATTGGGGGCACTGGGGATCATCAACCTGGACTTTTGGACACTGGGAGGAATCTCGATTTTAAAGGTGGGGGTTGGGGCCGCCAGTCCTCTTTTATACGCTCTGGGACTATACCTTGCGCTCAGGTCTTTTCTCAAGCCTTAAAGCGCCTTCAAAACTTTTAGAAAATCGCTTTCATTCAACGGCTCGCCAAAAAGATTTCCCTGGTAGACGTCGCAGCCGAGTTCGTCCAGGATGAGCTTCTGGGCGATGTTTTCGACCCCTTCGGCGACGACCTTCAGCCCCATGTCGTGGGCCAGGGTCACGATGGCTTCCACCAGGTCCCTGTCCACTTTTTTATCAGCCAGTCCCGCCACAAAAGATCTGTCGATTTTCAGGATGTCGACGGGCAGGATTTTGATCCTGTTGAGTGACGAATAACCCGTTCCAAAATCGTCAACCGCAAACGAAAAACCCTGGTTGCGCAGCGTTTGAATCTGTTTCAACGCCCGAGCTTCCTCGGCGAGTGCCCCTTCGGTGATTTCAAACTTGAGGACGCGGGGAGAAACGTTCCAGTTGCGGACGATCTTGTCCAGCGTCTGATCAAATCCCTCGCTTTGCAGCTGGCGGACCGAAAGGTTGACCCAAAGTTCCAAATCCGTCAGGCCCATTTCCCGGAGCTTGGCCAAAAAAGACGCGGCGGCCTCGAGCATCTGACGGCCCAGGGGGAGAATAAGGTTCGTTTCTTCGGCGATGGTGATAAAATGATCCGGCAAGATGTAGCCGTCCGAGGTTTTCCAGCGAGCCAAAACTTCGGCCCCCAAAATCTTCCCCCGGGGGTCCACCTGGACCTGATAAAACGCCTCAAAGGCCTTGGCCCGAACGGCCGCGTGCAAGCGGGTGATCGTCTGAAGCCTTTCCTGGGCACGATACTGCATGTCCATGGTAAAAAACCTGAACGTCCCCCGTTCCTTTTGCGCTTCGGAAAGGGCCGTCTCGGCATTTTTGTAAACTTCGGCCGAGTTGAAGCCGTCCTGCGGGAGCCTCGAAATTCCAATCGAGGCCGTCAAATGAACGAGCCTTTCGCCCACCTGAAAGGGAGCTTCCAGCGCCGTCAAGATCTTTTGAGCCACGAGGGCGGCGTCCTCACCGTGGCTCAAGGCCGACGCCAAGACAGCAAAACCGTCGGCTTCAAGCCGGAAAAGCTCATCGGTCTGGCGGATCTGGTTTTTGACCCTCTGGGTGACAATTTGGAGCACCTTGTCGCCCACTGAAAAGCCCAAGGTGTCGTTCACCGCCTTAAAATGGTCCACATTGACCAAAAGAAGAGCCGTGACGTTGGACGAGGACAAGCGCGATGCCAGCTGAAAGTGGGCAAGAAGCCTCTCGACAAAGAATTTTCTGTTGGGCAAACCCGTCAGCTCGTCGTGGTAAGCCTGGTGACGCAGTTCGTCTAATAGATTTTCCTGCTCCAACTGGTTGTGCTGAAACCTGTCGAGCAAAAAACGCAGACCCTTGGCCACGAGGCCCAGGTCATTCTGGGGCTGGGTGTCCAAGTCGGGGTTGAAGTCGCCTTCCTGAAGGCGTTTTGCGGCCTTGACCAGATTCTGAAGCTGACGTTTTTTTCTCCGGCCGAGTAAAAAAATTGCTCCCAATTCCAGAAGGATCCCCAGCAAGGCCAGGACAAAGATCTCGGCCCAGCCCGGTCCCCAGGGTAGACCCAAAACGAGGCCGACCCCGCAGGCGGCAAGCCCCGCCGCCAGAAGGGCCGAGACAACCAGGGTGAGTGATGAACGGTCATGGGAAAAACTTCTTTTTCCTCTCACCCTTTCATCTTCGCCCAGGCGGACTTCCGTGTCAAACCGCCTGGTCAAGAACGCGGTTCAAACGGGCGACAAAGGTGTTCGGGCTTTCCAGAGGCACACCTTCGATCAGAAGCGCCTGCTCCAGCAGCAAGAATGCCGCGTCGTCAAAAAGAGCCCCCTCGTTCAACTGGCGCAGTTTGACCACCAGAGAGTGATCGGGGTTGATTTCAAGAATCGGCTTGAGGGCGGGCAGGTCTTTTTGCCCCATCGCCTTCATGATCTGCTGAAGTTTGACCGACGGGTCGTCGTCGCCCGTGACGATGCACGATGGACTTTCGGCCAGGCGGAAAGAAACGCGCACGTCCTTGACCCGGTCGCCCAAGACCTTCTTGATCTTTTCGACCAAGGGCTTCAGGTCCTTTTCCTTTTCCTCGTCGGCCTTGTCCTTGAGGTCCTCGCCCACGTCGGCTTTGTTGATGGACTTAAGGTCGGTGTCTTTGTACTTGTCGATACCCTGGAAAACGATCTCGTCGATCTCGTCGTCCAGTATCAGGACCTCGATATCTTTCTTGCGGTAGACTTCCAGCAAGGGCGAGGCTCTCAGGCTGGCTTCCGTCCCCCCTGTCAAAATGTAGAGGGCCTTTTGCTCGGACTGCATGCGGTCCTTCGCCTGGGCCAGGCTGGTCCAGCCTTCCACCTTGGTCGACTTGAACCTGACGAGGTCCAGGAGGGCTTCGCGGTTGGCGTAGTCGGAGTAAAGGCCCTCTTTGAGGACCCGGTTGTACTCGCCGACGAACTTGAGGTACTTTTCCTGGTCGTTGGAGGCCAAACTTTGAAGTTCACCCAGGAGTTTTTTCACGCTGGCCGTCTTGATCTGCGAAAGGATCTTGTTCTGCTGCAGGATTTCGCGGCTGACGTTCAGAGGCAGGTCCTCACTGTCGATGACACCGCGAAGAAAGCGCAGCCAGGTGGGTAAAAGCTCTTTTTCATCGTCGGTGATAAAGACGCGCTTGACGTACAGCTTGACGCCGGGCTTGTAGTCAGCCTGAAAAAGATCCATAGGCGCCTTGGAAGGGATGTAAAACAGCGTCGTGTACTCCAGGGTCCCTTCCGCGCGGGTATGAAACCACAAAAGGGGGTCTTCCCAGTCGTGGGAGATGCTCTTGTAGAATTCCTTGTAGTCTTCGTCCTTGAGCTCGGTCTTGGACCTTTTCCAAAGGGCTCCGGCCTCGTTGACCTGCTCGGTCGTCGGCACCTTCTTGGACTTGCGGTTTTCTCCCTCGCCTTCCCACTCGGTTTTTTCGTAGGTCAAAAAGATCGGAAAAGCGATGTGGTTGGAGTATTTCTTGACGAGTTCGCGGATTTTCCAGCTTGAAGCGTACTCCTTGCCGTCGTCGTTCAGGTGAAGGACGACCGTTGTCCCGTGGCTGTCGCGCTGAGATTCTTCAATTTCGTAGTTGGAGTGGCCTTCGCTGGTCCAGCGCCAGGCCTTTTCCTCGCCCGCCTTGCGGGTCACCACGTCCACACGGCTGGCCACCATAAAGGCGCTGTAAAAACCGACGCCGAACTGGCCGATCAGGTTGGAGTCGCGCTTGGCGTCGCCCGAAAGTTTGGACAAAAAGTTCTTGGTTCCGGAGCGCGCGATCGTTCCAAGGTTGGCGTTCAGGTCCTCTTCGTTCATCCCGATCCCGTTGTCCGAAAGGGTCAGGGTCGAGGCATTTTCGTCGATCGAGATGTCCAGACGGGGCGTGAAAGAAAGCGTTTTGAGGCGGTCGTCGGTAAGGGTCAGGTATTTTAGTTTATCAAGGGCGTCCGAGGCATTGGACACCAGTTCTCGCAAAAAGATCTCCTGATGCGAGTAAAGTGAGTGGATAATGAGCTTGAGCAGCTGGTCCACTTCTGTTTGGAACTCGTGTCGAGACATGGTAAACTCCTGGGATTTTAGTCTTTCGAGGGAGTAATTTAGATAAATTTTTCAAAAACGGCAAGGGCCGCCAAAGCTCGCCCCGCTCCGGGTGAAAGGAGGCCGAGCGGGCCGCCTCTTCGGGCAGCCGGCGGGTACCCAGGCTTTCCGCCGAGGCAACCATAGAGAAAATAGATATTTTATTGACTTTCCGACAGAACGGCGGTATACTTGGATGTGTTAGAAGAGGGTAGCTCTTCGAGGAGATCAAGATCATGAAACGGAACTTCGGCGGAGCCGCCGGCGCCTTGATGCTTGTCACGGCTTTCGTTTTATCGGGCTGTATGAACCCGACCGCAAGTTCAACAAGTTCTATTCCAAATGTGAGTTCTTCAGACGTTCAACGTCTTCAAACCGACTTTATGTCGAGTTATTACGCCAGCACCGGCGGAGGTCCCCAGGGAGCCCGGGCTTTGACGCCGTTCTACCCGCACCCCGCCCAGACTTCGGGCA
>JABEVL010000243.1 GCA_013043995.1 Spirochaetales bacterium
GAATAATTAAAGGCCTCGAGCTCGGCATTGGCGTTTTCAAGCTCCTCGGTTCTTTTCCGGATCAGGCTCTCGAGATTTTCCCTGTAGACAAACAGGGCTTGCCGGGTCGACTCAAGACTTCGGCCCAAGCGCCCCAGTTCGTCGGCCCCCGTCCAGACAAAGGCCTGGGCGAGGTCCTGGTTCGCCAGGGCCGCCGATTGGGCTTCCAGGGTCCGGATCGGCCGGAGAAAGCGGCGTTGAAGAAAAATGACGATCAAAACCAAGCTCAAAAGGAGCTGGGTCGCCAAAAGGGCCAGGATGGCTTTCAAACGGGAACTCACCCGCTCCAGATCGAAGCTTTTGTCCAGGACAAGGATCAGCCGACCGATGACCTGGTTCCTGTAAAGCACGGGGCGGGTGAAGGTCTGGTCGAAACCGCCGGGACGCGGGGAACGTTCAATTCCCGCAAAACGCTGCCCGTTGGGGTCGTCAACCCGAATCGAAACCACGCGGGGATCCGTCATGGCGCTTTGAAGCAGGGCGCCGACGCCCTCGGTGTCGTAGTCCCACAAGGGGGTCCCCAGTCCTTGCGCCAGGATCTTCGTCAGCGTCGTGCTGGCGCCCAGGAACTCCTGGCTGGCCTCGTGCCTCAGTTGGAAGTACTCCCAAAAACCGCTCACAAGAGCCGGTGTCACGAGACCCACGAAAACTAAGATGACCAAGGCACGTCTTAGCGGCACACTCCCCCTCCGAATTCCAGTGTAATCGAAGTTCAAGCTCCTGTGCAGGAAGATTTTAGCTGAAGGGATTTTTCTCGACAACCTCTCACTTGGCCCTAGCCGTAGCGTCCTGACAAAAAAAATGCACCATATCCGGGGGTTTAGCCCTTTACAACGTCTCTTTTTCTACTATATTGAGAGTCAGTCCAAATCTGGGAGGATTCTTAAATGGAACTTTCGCTTCAAGAACGCAGCGCCCTGCCGACGGCCGAAAGCCTCGGCATTGACGTACCCGCCTACTCGATCAAAAAAAGAAACGGCAGCCTGGAAAGCCTCAGTTTCGCCAAGGTCGTTCAAACCTTGGCCCGAGCCGGGGCCCTGCAGGAACCCGTTTCGCTCAAGGCCATCCTCAAGGAAACCTTCAAAAATCTTTTTGACGGGGCTTCGACCCACGACGTTGAGCTCGCACTGATCCTCGGAACCTCGGTGTTCATCGAACGCGATTTTGCCTACAGCCGTCTGGCCAGCCGTCTTTTTCGGCAAAAAATCCTCAAAGAGGTCCTGGAAACCTCGATCAGCGGCGATGATCTGGTGCTTAAAAGCCGCCAGGCCTTTGTCGAAAACATCCAGTTGGGTGTCCAAAAAGGCTACCTCGACCCCCGCATGCTCGAATTTGACCTCGTGAAGCTCTCGCAGGAACTGGATTTTGACCGCGACCTCCAGCTGGACTACATCGGAATTCAGACCCTGTACGAACGTTATTTTCTCAAGGACGGCAAACGCGTTCTGGAAACACCCCAGGCCTTCTGGATGAGGACGGCGATGGGCCTCGCCCTTTTTGAGACCGAAAAAGAGAAATGGGCCGTCGAATTCTATAACCAGTACTCGCAGCTTCTTTTTGTCAGTTCCACGCCGACGCTTTTCCATTCCGGCCTGTCCCATCCCCAACTTTCCTCGTGCTACCTTTCGACAGTCGAAGACGACCTGACGAGCATTTTCAAGGTTCTGGGCGACAACGCCCAACTTTCCAAGTGGTCCGGCGGGATCGGGAACGACTGGACCAATATCCGGGCCACCGGAAGCGCGATCAAGTCCACCCAGGTGGAAAGCCAGGGCGTCATTCCCTTCCTCAAGATCGCCAACGATGTGACCGTCGCGATCAACCGCTCGGGCAAGCGCCGAGGGGCCACCTGCGCCTACCTCGAAACCTGGCACATGGACATCGAAGATTTTCTTGACCTGAAGCGCAACACGGGGGACGAACGCCGGCGCACGCACGACATGAACACCGCCAACTGGATCCCTGACCTCTTTATGAAGCGCGTCGCTGAAAACGGGGAATGGACCCTTTTTTCACCGTCGGACGTCCCCGATCTTCACGACAGCTACGGGAAAAAGTTCGAAGAACGCTACCTGGCCTACGAGCAGATGACCCGCGACGGCAGGATCCAGCACTTCAAACGCCTCGAAGCCCTCAAGCTCTGGCGCAAGATGCTCACCCGTCTTTTTGAAACGGGCCATCCTTGGATCACGTTCAAGGATCCTTCGAACATCCGCTCGCCCCAAGACCACGTGGGCGTGGTGCACAACTCCAACCTGTGCACCGAAATCACCCTGAACAATTCCGCCGACGAAACGGCCGTGTGCAACCTCGGCTCGGTGAATCTGGCCCGTTTTATCCGAAACGGCGAGCTCGACCGCGAGGCCTTGGCCCGAACCATCCACATCGGGATGCGGATGCTGGACAACGTTGTCGACATCAACTACTACCCCACGGTCGAAGCCAAAAAGTCCAACCTGCGCCACCGCCCCGTCGGTCTGGGGCTCATGGGCTTTCAGGACGCCCTGTTCCAGCTTCGGCTGCCTTTCGAATCCGACGCGGCCCTGGAGTTTGCCGACCGCTCGATGGAGTTCATCTCCTACCACGCCATCCTGGCCAGCACGGCCCTTGCCGCCGAAAAAGGCGCCTACGAAACTTTCCCGGGCTCAAAGTGGGACAGGGGCCTTTTGCCCCTCGACACGATTGATCTTTTGGAAAAGGAACGCGGGGTTCCCGTCGATTGCGACAGAAGCTCCACCTTGGACTGGGACGAAGTCCGCGCCCAGATCAAAAAACACGGCATGCGCAACTCCAACACCATGGCCATTGCGCCCACGGCCACGATCAGCAACATCGCCGACAGTTTCCCCTGCATCGAACCCATCTACAAGAACATCTACGTCAAGGCGAACATGAGCGGCGAGTTCACCGTCGTCAACACCTACCTCGTCGAGGACCTCAAGGAACGCGGTTTGTGGACCCCCGAAATGCTCGAAAAGCTCAAATACTACGACGGCAACCTCGCCCCCATCGCTGAAATTCCCGAAGACCTCAAGGCCCTGCACAAGGAAGCCTTTGAATGCGACCCTCTCAGGTTGATTCAGATGACAGCCCGCCGGGGAAAATGGGTGGACCAAAGCCAGAGTCACAACGTTTTTCTCAAGGGATCGAGCGGAAAACAGCTGGAGCAGATCTACATGGAAGCCTGGAAAGCTGGTCTGAAGACCACCTACTACCTGCGTTCCATGGCCGCCACCCAGATCGAGAAATCGACCCTCGACGCCGGCAAGTACGGTTTTACCCAAAAGCGCGTCTACCAGACCCTCGAAGAAAGTAGCAAAGGCGTTCAGAAGGAACTTCAGTTCAAACCGGTTCCAGGGAACGAGGGTTTTGACGAGATCAAAGTCGAGGGAGTGCCGGCCAGCCAGGTGGGAGCCGCCTGCAGCGTGCTTGACCCCACCTGCGAAGCCTGCCAGTAATTTTGCCGGGGTTCGCCGGCCCCTTGGGCATCCTGCGGACGGGCGTTCGCAGGTCTGACAGGCCCGGCTGGAGCCTGTCAGAAAACCCCAAGGATTTCTGACAAATCAACTAACCGACTGGACAGGCGCGGCCAAGTGAGTCAGAATACGAGGGATGGACGACAAATATTCAGGTGATATCGACCCCGAAATCGCCGCCCTGCTCAAGTTTGATGGCCCTCCGACGCCCCGCGATTCCAAGCCGGCACCAGGCTCCCCCTCGCAGGCGCCTTCTTTTGACGATCTTTTTTCAACGGGCGGCGAAGGTGCTCCCAAGGAGCCGGGCTCCACGGTTATTGACCCCGCCCAAAAAGTTTTTGCCCCCATTACCCAATTTTCAGAACCTCCCAAGCCCTATTTTGAGGACAAGGACTTCTACAAACTCGTTCTTAAAGACAGCGGCGAAACCGCCAGCCGGGTCCATCAGATCCTGAGCGAGCTGCTGAACGCTTCCGACCCCGAGGCCCGGGGCAAGGCCCGGCTGCGCTTCATTCCGGCCTGGTGGGATTTTCTTTCCACCCTCGTGCGCGACCTGGGTCCCAAGCTCTCCCAGCCCAAACTTCTGGCCCTTCGCTACGGGATTTTGCTTCCTTCGCTCATCAGCGCCGAACAAAGGACGGTTCTGGCCTCCATCATCTGGCCGAACCGTACCCTAGAACCCGTTCACTACGTGGACGAATGGCTTCAAAAAGTCGGTTCTGGGGAAGTCGCCCCCCTGGCCACCGACGAAGAGTTCAAAGCCGTCAAAAAAACCGTCGACAGCTCGGCCTTCCAGCAAAAAGTTGAAAAACTTCAGGGCCAATACCAGGCGCAGTCCAACCTCATTCAGATCAAGTTTCAAGAGATGAAGGAACTTGAAGTCTCGGTCGCCGACGCCTCCGCAACCCTCCAGCGCCACAGCCAGCACGCCGTTTTTTCCCAACTCCCCGACGTTTTTAACTCGGACCAACGTTCGGCGCTGGCGGAACTTCAGGAAGCCATCAAAAAACTCTCCGCCCTGGACCGGGAGGTGGCGGTCTACTTTCACGACCTTGAAAAGATTTCCAACGAGCTGACGCAGGCCCAAAGCCGCCTGGAAGACTCGGGAACGGCCGTCGTGGACACCAAAATCGTCCTGCGCGAGCTCGGATCGATCCGTCAGATGTCCAAGCTCTCGTGCGGACGCCAGGGAAACCACTTTCCCGTCCTCATGAAAAACTTCATGCCGGGACGGCTGGAAGACATCGGGACCCGGGAAAACGTGCTCCACATCATGGGCGAGGTCGAGCGTCTGGACCCCGGACTTTTTCAACGGACGTTCAAAGGGACCGTAAACAGAATCGTCCCCCACGTCATCCTGCTTCCTTCCTTTGGAGAATACGGTCTTTGCTGGGAGCCTTTTGAAAAGTTTAACCGTTCGACGAGCCGGGGCCGGATCGCCCTGCCGATGTACTCCAAAAGCCTCAGGATCGCCGTGATATTCGCCTTGGGGGACCTGCGCTGGCAGGTCGCCAAAGAAAAGGCCGGTTACAGATGGATGGAAGAGGGGCTCACAGGCTGGTACTACCAGTGGTTCACCGATAGAAACATCCGCGGAGACGTCCGTGAGTACTTTGTCCAGGACTACATCCTCTGGATCACCAAAGAAAGCGAAGGGACACAGAAACTCGACAAGGACGTCCGGGGGATCTTCTGGCGCAACATACCCTTCCCGCAGGAAGTCCGCGACATGCTCAAAAACCGGGGTTTTGTTTACAACGAACTCTACAAGAAGGACATCAACCGCTCGATGTCCGATGGTTACTGAAAGCAAAAACCGGGTTTCCGGATACGCTTAGAACCACTTGTCCTTGAAAAGGAAGGGGTCAAAGTACCGCTCCAGGCGGACGCGTGACTTGAGGATATTGAAGAGCCAGCGGTAGGTGAACCAGGCGGCCGCAATCGCCGCAAGAAACAGCAGAATCCAGAGAGCCTCGGCCCAGAGCCCGGTCCGCACGGGAAGAAAAATTCCCGCCAGACCCAAAAAGAGCAGAAGAAAGAAAAACATCAGCACGATGTTGAAAATCGTCGCTCCCACCAGAAAGACGACAGTATTGAGATGCTTGTTCACTGCGGTTGACCCGAACGCTTTTTCCTTGAAAAAAGCAGCGACAAAACGAGCAAGGCGACCCCGACGACCACCATGGAATCGGCCACGTTAAATGTGGGCCAACGTTCCATCCCCAACAACCCATAGAACTTGAAGCTCAAAAAATCGACGACGCCGTGCTTTCTGAAAGCCCTGTCGATCAGGTTTCCCGTTCCCCCGCCGAGCACCAGGGCCAGGGCCCAGCGCTGAATCCCAAAAAGGCTCTTGTCACGCCAATAAAAAACAGCGAGCAAGATCAGCACCACGATGGGCACCAAAAGAAAAAGAACACTTCGGAGCGGCCCAGGCAGGGCATCCCCCATCGAAAACGCGACACCCGTGTTTCGGGCGTGCACAAGCCAGAAAAAATCGCCGCCCCAAGACCAGGCGACCTGCCCCAAGCTCACGTGCGCAGCGACCCAGTATTTCGTGACCTGGTCGACGAGTAAAAAGAAAAGGGCCACCACAAGGGGCACGATTCTGGAAACCAAGGGAGCTCTTTCAGCCATAAATCCTCCGCAAAACTTTTTGGTCCTGTCTCAAAGACCTGTAGGAACATCCAAAAAAACTGTGCTCAAACCCA
>JABEVL010000244.1 GCA_013043995.1 Spirochaetales bacterium
GAAGTCCTTTTCAACGCCTCCCGGGGAAAGGTTTCCTTTAATGAGCAGCTAACGGACTCCGCCAGCATCGGCAACAAGATCAGGAAACTGGGCTATGAAGTCCTTGACGAGAAATAAGGGGCATAGAACGCATTCGTTTTTCCTGTCGAAGAAAAACATTGTCCTGGCGACGGGTGGCCTTCTTGTGGTCTCGTTCGGACTGCGTAAAATCCTCGGCTACGATCCCCTCAACGTCGCCCTTCTTTTGCTATCCACCTTGCTGGCGGGTTATCCGATCGTCAGGAAGGCCGTCGGCGCCTTGCGGTACGGGATCGTCGGTATCGAAACCCTGGTAACGATCGCCGTCCTAGGAGCTCTGCTCATCGGTGAGTACTGGGAGGGCGCCGTTGTCACGTTCTTGTTTGTGTTGGGGAACTACCTCGAGAGCCGAACGATTGAAAAGACCAGGTCCACCATCCGCGCTTTATTGGACCTGGCCCCCAAGACCGCGAGGGTTCTCAGGGACGGCGTAGAAAGCTGTGTCAAAGCCAGTGAAGTTGTTCAAAACGACCTGGTTGTCCTGAAAGCCGGCGAAAAAATCCCCGCGGACGGCACGGTCACGGAAGGGTCCTCGTTTGTCAACCAAGCGACGATTACAGGCGAACCCGTTGCCGTGAGCAGGAAAGCTGGTGACCTGGTTTTCGCAGGAACGATCCTCGAATCGGGGTACCTCATCCTCAAGGCCGACAGGGTCTCAGAGGACACCACCTTCGCCCGAATTCTTCACATGGTCGAAGAAGCTCAGGATAAAAAAGCCAGGACGCAACGGGTCCTCGAAAAGTTTTCACGCTTTTATACGCCGGCCATCCTACTTCTTTCTTTAACCCTCTATCTTCTGGGGCACGACCTCGTCCTTGCACTGACGCTTTTGGTCATCGCCTGTCCCGGTGCTCTTGTGATCTCTGCGCCCATTTCTCTTGTCGCCGGCATCGGCAACGGTGCAAAAAATGGCGTGCTCGTGAAAGGCGGGGACGTGTTGGAGAAGCTGGGAAGGGTTAGGGCTTTTGCTTTCGACAAGACGGGCACCCTGACCAAAGGGAGCCCCCAGGTGGTGGCGATCAGGGGTTACGCTCTGGAAGCTGCGGACCTGCTGCGCCTGGCCGCCGTGGGGGAGTCCTATTCGGAACATCCGCTGGCCAAAGCAATCCTTCAATATGCGGCAGGGGAAAATTGCAAAACCCAGGAGAAACCCGAGGGTTCTTTGTTCATCGCTGGTCAGGGAATCAAGTTTAACTTGGGCGAAAAAACCTACCTGATGGGAAACCGAAGACTCTTTGCCGAGCACGGCGTCGACCTGACCATCTGCGAAGACTACCTCGTTGCAGAAGAGGAAAAGGCCCGCACAGCCGTCCTCGTCGGTGACAGCCAGAAGCTGCTGGGGGTCCTTTCAATTTCGGACGTCGTCCGAGACGAGGCCAAGGAGCTGATTGCCGACCTCAGGAACCAAGGTGTCCGTCGCCTCGTGATGCTGACGGGAGACAATGCACGCTCGGCGAAGGCCATGAGCATGGAGCTCGGCTTGGACGGCTATTATGCCGAACTGCTGCCGGAACACAAGGTCAGCTTTTTGCGGGAAATGCAGAAAAAATACGGCCGTACCGCCATGGTCGGCGACGGCGTGAACGACACCCCTGCCCTGGCATCTGCGGACTTGGGGATCGCTGTAGGGGCTGCGGGTTCCGAGATCGCGATGGAGACCGCCGATGTCGTGCTCGTTTCATCAGATCTTCGAAAACTTTCATACGCCGTCGGATTGAGCCGGGCAACCGTACGCAACATGACGCAGAACATCGTCTTTGCACTTCTGGTGGCGGCCTCGTTATTGGCGGGAGTCCTAGGAAAAGTTGTGAATCTTTCCTTCGGCATGCTGGTCCACGAGATTTCTGTCCTCGTCGTCGTCTTAAACGCGGTTCGTCTTTTGGGCTGGAAAAAGAAAACAGCCTTCAGCAGGAACCTCGCTCTCAACCCTGAGAAAATTGAAAAAGAATTGAGTCCTGAAAGACCGATGATTGTTCCCCCAGGCCCGAGTGGGCCAATCACTTGACCTGTGGGATACCAATCACTGGACTTGAAGCCTACCAATCAGTGGAGCTGATTGATACCGAGGGACGGACTCGAGTGACCTAATCGTCAGTCTAGGTGATCGAGGCCTTGTAGATGCTTTGCAGGGATTGGTCGAGGGTGGCATCAAATTCTTTCTGAGTTTGGTCGGCGTGCAGCCCTTCGGATAAGGCCCTTGAAAAACTGGCGATCACCGAGCGGTTGCGCTCCAGCTTTTTGTTAGCCTCGTCCCGAGAATACCCGCCCGATAACGCCACAACCCTGACGACGCGGGGAAAACGCGTGAGTTCTTCATAAAAGTTGTCCTCGTCGGGAAGCGTCAGCTTCAACATGACCAGTTGCTCGGAATTCAGGGCTTTCAAGCGGCTCACCAGCTCGTCTTTGAGTAGGCTTTCAGCCTCCCTCTTGTTGGGGGAATGAATATCCACTTCCGGTTCAATGATGGGAACCAGGCCCGCCGCCAGGATGATTTTAGCGAACATAAACTGCTGGTCGACGACGGCCTTGATTCCTGCGGTGTTCGCCTCCAAGATCACAGATCGCATCTTGGTTCCAAAGATATGCCGCTCCTTGGCCCGTGCCAGCAGGCTTTCAAGGCCTGGAATGGGCTTCATCAGCTGAACCCCGTTTTGTCGATCCGCCAGACCGTTATCTACCTTTAAAAATGGGACGATCCCTTTCTTTTCCCAAAGATAATCGGCGCTGTAAAGGCCTTCCACCTTGGAATCCATAGTCTTTTCAAAAAGTATGGCCGCCAAGATCCGATCCTTGGTAAAAGCAGGGCTTTCCATGAGCCTTGACCGCATCTTATGGACCAATTCAAACATCTGCTCTTCGGTCGAATAAGAAGTTTTAGGGATACCATACAACTCCAGGGCCTTAGGAGTGCTCCCGCCGCTTTGATCGAGGGCCGCAATAAACCCTTTTCCGTTTTTCATCCGTTCCAGTTGTGCCGTGTTCATAAAAAACCTCCGTCGTTCTTGGTCTAAGATACTCAATTATTGAGGTTTTCAGGGGAGAGAAGAAGAAATGACTTCAAATAACCCAGTAAACGTTCCTCAAACGGGGTCCCTTTCCTGCCAAGTTTCTCCCAGAGCAAAGGCGACCCACCTCCCGTCGTGAGAAAAACTCAGGTCTGCGGGAACCAGGGCCTGTCCCTGGAAGGCCTGGGGCCACAGGGCGCGCCGGTCCGTGCGTTCAGCGCGTCGAAACTCGACCCGGTCCCAGCCCCTTTCGGCCATGAATCGTTGTCCCAGTTCACGTACGGCGATGGATTCGTTGGCCTCGGGTGGGCGTTGCTCAACGCAAAACTCAGCTTGTCCTTTACCCAGGACGGCCAGGCTGTGCACCCAACCCGGCCCCCAGGTCCAAACAACCTGGATCACCCGATCGTCCAGCCGCACCTCGGCGCTGGCTGAGGTTAAAGGAAAAACCACAAAGCGGCGGGGGGAAAAAACAAGGTCAGGGTTGAGTTTCTGAGCGGCCTTAAAGCTTGCTTCCTTCGCCGCCCATAGGGTCCAAAGCCAACGGTCTGGCTCGTCTGCTGCGGCGAGAACACGTTGTTCCTCCGGGGAAAAAACCCTGGCGATGAACCTCTCGTCCTCAATCTTGCCAAGGGCCTGCGTCAGTTCCAGGTCAACGACGTCATTACCAACAAGGGTTCTGTCGAGAAAAATACTTAGCCTCAAGCTCGGACAAGGTCGTGATGATCCGCGTCGAAATATCTCGGGCGGCGCGAAGCCCCGAAAGCGGCGTATCCGCCTCGACGAGTTTAAAATCCAGAAAGAACTTTTCTTTTTTCTTGGGGAAAAAACTGTGCTGATCCTGACTGACTCCCCGAAGGTAAATGCAGAGGATGTTCAGGCCCAAAGACGCCTTTTGGGCCTCATCAACGAGCTTGCCGACGCCGTAGGTGAAGTTTTCGGTATCGACTTTGCCGGTTCGGCTTCGCGTTCCCTCGGGAAAAATCATCAAGGTCTGCCCGTGGGTAAAAATGTAACGCACCTTGTGCAGAAACTTTCTTGTTTCCTCGGGGGGGCCTTGACGCACAACGGGGATGCACTTTCCCAAGTAGCAGAAGAGCTTCAATAAAAAACCTTGGTAAAAATTACGGCGTTCCGGGGTGTTCCACGGAAAAGCGCGGGGGTTGAAGAAAGGCTTCCAGGGGGCGTGCATGGCCCAAATAAGAATCAAGGAATCGATCATCGTCAGGTGGTTCGGGCATATCAAGAGAGGACCTGAAATAGAATCCAGGGTACGGCGCAGCCCTTCACGAAACTGCGCCAGTTTGGGGATCCGGTACCCCCTCACCAATCTGAGCCAAAGAAGAATCAGCAAGAAGGTGAGCGGGAGCAGGGCCTGCGCCAGCATGTTCTGGAGTTTGATCGCAAACCTCTCACCGGACGTGAGTCCAGGAGATTTGGGAGCAGCACTCGGATCCCCCACGTTCAGCCCGCTGTTTTTTGGACGATCATGTCGACAGCGTCGCCCAGGGTTCGGATCTTATCAGCAGCCTCGTCGTCGACAGCGATCGAAAATTCGTCTTCAAAAGCCAGGATGATGTCGACAAGACGCGCTGAATTGACACCCAAGTCCTCCAGAATGCGTGTCGCGGGCGAAGCAGCTTTGAGTGCCTCCTGGTTTTTTGCAAAAGGTCCAATAATCTCAAGGACCTTTTTCATCGCTTCTTCTTTCTGCATTTTTTACCCCTCCTATGGGCATCTTTTAAAAACTTAATTCGGCCATTTTTCAAAGAAAACGCACGCGTTGACGTCGCCAAAACCAAAGCTGGCCTTGGCCAAAATCCGCGTCTCCCTGTCGATGGTCTGACGGACGATCCTTTTTTCGTAAGGCACCAAGGCGGGGTGAAGATCCTCACAGTTCACCGAACCATGCACAAAACCGTGTGAAAGTTCAAGGACCGCGGCTACGCATTCCAAGCCTCCGGCGGCGCCCAGGGCGTGGCCGATCATCGACTTGGTCGCGTTGATCTGGGGAAAATCCTCGGGAGTGCGGCCTAAGGCGACCCGCCAGTTTTCAAACTCCATCGGGTCGGCCATCGTGCCTGTCAGGTGACCGTTGATCACTTCGACCTCGCCGGGCTGGACCCCTGCGTTTTTCAGGGCTTCGAGGATGCACCGTTGGACTCCCACGGGGTTGGGCGAGGTCATGCTCCCCTTGCCGCGTTGACCGCCGCTGTTGACGTGGCCGCCCCTTACTTCGGCGTAGATCTTGGCTCCCCGAGCCCGGGCGCTCTCCAGGGATTCCAGCATGAGGATTCCTGCACCTGAACCGGGGATGAAGCCGCCTGTCGAGGCGCTCATGGGCCGTGAGGCACTCTCGGGCCTGTCGTTGAACGCCCGTCCCAAAACGCGCATGGCGTCAAAACAGCCCCAGATGAAGTGGGAGCTGCCTTCGACGCCCCCAGCGAGCATCCTGGCAGATCGGCCTTCCTTGATGTGAAAGTACGCGTTGATCAGGGCTTCGGTTCCGGTGGTGCAGGCACTGGAATTCGTTGTGACCTGACCTCCCAGTCCCAAAAGACCGCCCACCAGGGCACTAACCGAGCTGGCCATGGTTTGTTCCACCATACTGCTCCCCAAACGCCGGGCGTTTCCCGTCATGATTTGAGGTGAAACGACCTCGCACATCGTGTCGGCTCCACCGATACCCGTTCCGATGATCGCCCCGGTATCCCAATCGATGTTGTCGGAACCGGGCTCGGGCAATCCCGCGTCCCGCCAGCAGTCCAGGGCCGCGATCCCGGCGTAGGTCATCGAACTGTTCATCGCCATGAGCAGATCGTCAGAAAAGTAGGTTTTTTTGAGTTCATCGACGCCTTGGGGAATCCCCCCGACCTGACAGCCGAACTTGAGGTCCTTGAGGTTTTCGTAATAGCGGATCCCCGAACGGCCTTCGCGAAGGGCAGTTTCATAGTCAGCCAGCCCGTGCGCGTTGGGAGCCAAAACACCCATACCGGTGATGACGACCCGTGTTGAATCAGGCATTTTTCACTCCTATTCCGGAGGCCGTGCCACTGACCACCAGAGTGCCATCGCTGGCAAACATTTGAACGTTGGCACGGAGTTTTTTCCGCCGCCAAAAAACCAGATCGCCCCGCATCGTCACGGTTTCGCCCGGCAGAACCGGCTTTTGAAACTCGACCTGAGCGTCTGAGAACATCGTCAGCCAGTCGTGGTGTTCCTCGGGCGGCAGTTCGATGCCCACCAGGTAGATCCCCTGGCACACGACCCCCACCTGGCACAGGGCTTCGAGCAGGATGACCCCCGGGGTGACAGGCTTGCCGGGAAAGTGGCCCGGGTAGAAAAACTCGTCGGGGCGAAACGTGTAGCGGCCCACGATGTGCAGTGCGTCCACCTCAAGAATCTCATCGACAAACCTGAAGGGCCTTTGTTGCGGTAGCAGCTCAAGGATCTGCACCGGAGTCAGCGGCGGGAAGGTTTTAGCCTCCATAGAGGCCTCCGTTGACGTGGAACACCGTTCCGGTGCAGTAGGAGGCTTCGACGGCCAAAAACCGGACAAGACGGGCGACCTCCTCGGGTTGACCCATCCGGCCCAGGGGGATGCGCTCCAGGATGGCTTTTTGCACCTCGGGCCCCAGGCTGGCCGTCATCGGGGTTTCAATAAAACCGGGGGCTACCGAGTTGACCAGGATGTTGTAGGCCGCCAGTTCTGCGGCGGCCGACTTTGTAAAGTTGTCCAGGGCGGCCTTGGTCATCCCGTAGGCCGTTTGCGCCGGGTTGCCCGTGCTGCCGACGACGCTGGAAATATTGATGATCCGGCCTTCTTTTTTGCGGATCATCAGGCGCGAAAGTTTTTTGGTCAGGTACCAGACGCTTCGCATATTGGTCGCCACAACCGTGTCAAAGTCGGCAAGTTTGGCCGAAAACAACGGTGCGTCGAGGGTAAGTCCCGCATTGTTCACTAAAACAGCCAAACCGTCGCGGCTCTTAACTTGCTCAAAAAC
>JABEVL010000245.1 GCA_013043995.1 Spirochaetales bacterium
ATGATCGCCTCCAGGCGGGCGATGTGGTCGGCGTCGAGGTCCCGGACGTCGGTCCTGTACCAGTAAAGAGATCCCGCGTTGATCCCAAAGATCCCAGGTCCCCATTCAATTGAATTGAGGTAGAGCTCCAGGATCCTGTACTTGCCGAGGATCGCCGTCATGAGCAAAGCGGTACCGATTTCCAGAGCCTTGCGGGTGTAGTTTTTGTTGGGAACGAGAAACAGAGTCCTTGCCAGCTGCTGGGTGATCGTGCTACCCCCGTAGACGAGGTGGCCGACGCGCCGGTCAAGCTCGTAGGCGTCGCGGATGGCGCCGAGGTCGATACCGGAGTTCTGCCAGAAGGTGGGGTCTTCGAGGTGAACGATACCTCGTCGCGCGAAAAGGGGAATCCTCCGTAAGGGGAGGTAGTGCTGGGGGCGGATCTGAGTTCCATCCAGGCGACGGAGGATCATCAGTGTCGAGATCGGCGGGTTGATGATTTTGTAGAGGCTTGTCAGCACGATCACCGTACCGAAGTAGACCGACAAGGGAATCACGGTCAAAAAAAACAGAGCTCGAACAAAGCGGCGGAGGAACCAATTCTCTTGTTGTCCTGAGATGTTCATATAAGAAGATCAGTTTATCGCCGATAAGAGGAAAGATGAAGAGTCTTGGCTTAATTTTTTGTCTTCTCAGTTTTCTTTTTTTCACGGATCCAGCTGTTGCAGCTCAAGGCACGTCTGTAGACTCCGCCACCCTGCCCGACGCCCCCGCTTTGACCGAGGCCGAAAGGGCCCTGCCCTTGGTCAATGTGCCTGTAAGCTGGGACTCGTCGGGCCGGGCTTATTGGAAAATCCAGGGACGCGCTATCGGGCTGGCTGAATTGTCCGCGCTGACGCCTTGGCAGACGATGGAGCTCGTTCAACTGCTCAGCGGAGAACAGATCCCCTTCAGCCGTTTTGGAGACATGAACGGCCTGCGGCTGAGAGCCTGGAAATCGAAGCTTGCTGCTTACCTGGCGGCGTCCTCGAAACCTTCCCTTGTTTCGAAAGCCCAGCTTTTTAATCCTCAGTTTTCTGTTTGGGACCCAGGCTGGATTCAGCACCGGAATACGCTGGGGCAGTGGTACATTCACCTGTTTCGCCGCAACATCATCGAGTCCGACCTGAGAACGCTCAGCCCCTTGGAGGTCGCCCAGGCTATTCGGGTTTTGACGGGACGCCGTTACCCGATGACCTTCATCCTCGAACATCTGGAGACTTTTCGGACGGAGTTGAGGATCGAAAAGCGCGTCGAGGGTGTGAGTCAGAAAAACATGCTTCCCCAAAAATGATTGGCGAGTGAATTGACCAGACTCGCGTCATCCCGTAATCTCTGGGCCGGGGGAAAGTATGGCACGAATCGTCGTTCCCGAGGCGGAAGCCGTTCTCGATCAGGAGTTTAAGGTCCTGGATAAAGGCTTTGTACGTTTGGTTGACTACCTGGGCGGTGACGCTCGGATTGTTCAAGCGGCCAGGGTCAGTTATGGGGCAGGTACCAAAAGCTTTCGCGAAGACAAGGGTCTGATCGACTACCTTTTGCGTCATCAGCACACATCGCCGTTTGAACAAGTGAGCCTGACTTTCCATTGCAAGATGCCGATTTTTGTTGCCCGCCAGTGGGTTCGGCACAGGACCGCCAAACTCAACGAGATTTCAGGACGCTACAGCGTCATGCACGACGATTTTTACGTCCCGGAAGCCTCGGCCGTGAGTTACCAAAGTTTGGATAACAAACAGGGGCGGTCCGAGAGCGAGGTTCCCCCCGAAATAAAAACCCAAGTGCAAACAACCTTGGCCGAAGGGCAGATCAGGGCCTATGAAGAGTATAAAAAATTGCTCGACCTCGGGCTTGCCCGTGAGCTTGCCCGGATCAATCTGCCCTTAAGTCTTTATACTGAATGGTATTGGACGATGGATTTGCACAATCTTTTTCGTTTTCTGGCCTTGAGGCTGGATGCGCACGCCCAGTTGGAGATCCGCCGTTACGCCGAAGTCATCCTCGACCTGACGCGCCAGGTTGCCCCCGTCGCCGTTGAAGCGTTTGAGAATCACCTTCTGGGTGGGGTTCAGCTCTCGCGTCAGGAGGTTTTGGCCTTGCGCCGGGTCGCCGAACAGCAGGGAGAGTCGTTTTCTAAGGTGATGGACGAGACGCTGGAGGGCAAGGCCCGCGAGCGTTTCTGGAATAAATTGCAGGGTCACGGGCCGACTTAATTTTTGGTTTTTACCCGGAATGACACTCAGGAGTCAGCGCCCTCAGCGGGGACGTAGGGCCTCAGCACGTGAGTCGTCGGAAGGTCTGTCCGAAACTCGAAGTTCTGGGTGGTCGGTGTCCAAACGCCGAGAATCTGGGGAGGAATCTCCCGCGCCAGGGACCAGCCGCGCTCAGGTAAGGCGAGAAGCCGTTCTAACGTCCAGTTTTTTTGAAAAGGCAAAACAAAGGCCGCGGCTGAAAGAGGCGGTCGGACCTGGGCGGCCGCGTTCAAGAAACGTCGGGCCGACTCCTCGGCTTCAAAAGCTACGGTTCCCGGAAGGATCAGGAGAAAGCCGCCGTCAGCCTGAGCCCGCAGGATTTGTTCAGGAACTTTGGTCGCCTTCAGAAGGGCCTCAAAGGTCTGTTCGTCCCCCTCGACCAACCGGAAAGCAATCACAGCAAAAGGAATCTGGTCTTCGTTAAAGGCCGAAATTCTTTTCCTGAGTTCCTCCTGGGCCAGAAAAGGCCCGTAAAGTTCCTGGAGCCGT
The DNA here is from genome assembly GCA_013043995.1 of Spirochaetales bacterium. Classification (GTDB taxonomy): domain Bacteria; phylum Spirochaetota; class Spirochaetia; order JABEVK01; family JABEVK01; genus JABEVK01. Next base: position 2,760 of record JABEVL010000245.1, read on the forward strand.
TCCGGCCATTCGTTTTCGGCAGCTTCAGGGGGCTGCAAGTCGTTCAGTTTTTTGAGCAGGCCTGCCGTGTTGCGCAGGGGCACGTTGTAAATAGGTTTGTCGTCGTGGCCCGACGAACGGTACAGGAAACGCTGTTCCCGTTGATAAAGGACGTTTTTGGGAACGGACAAAAGGTAGTCCAGGGTGGAAAGGATGGCGAGGGAACAGAACAAGAGCCCCCGGTTGGTCGCCTGATCCAGAACCCGGAAATCGCCTGTCTCCGGGCGAATAATCCTCCGCATCACGGCCTGAAAACGGAGGCTGACGGGAGTTTCCACAGGAAAAAGGGCCTTGCTCTCGGGGTTTAGGCACCCTGCGCGTTGTTTGGGGTTCTGCTCGATTTCGGCGGCCGCAGGGGCCAGCAGTTCGATCATCTCTTTGACTTGGACGGCGAGGCTAGGGTAGCCCAGACTCTGAGGCCGAATGTCTTCCAAAATAGGAACGTTGAGATGGGGAACCACGTAGTTACGTTTCAGCCAGAGGAGCTGATGCTCCCTGCGGCGCTTTTCGGCCGTGAGCGTGGCAGAGCGTTCGACCTCACGACAATAATCCTGAAGTTGGGGACGGTAGTTTTTACCGACAAACTCCTTCA
>JABEVL010000023.1 GCA_013043995.1 Spirochaetales bacterium
CGCCGGGGTGCTGGCCGAAGACTTTGGTCCCTCGCTTGAGCCCCAGGCCCTGCAGTACCTGACAAAGATCCAGAGCTCTTCCGCCCGTATGTCGAGTCTGATGGACGACCTCCTGAGACTTTCACGGGTCGCTCGATCCGAGCTGCACCCCGGAACCGTTGACCTGGCCGTCCTGGCGGAGTCGATCGTTGAGGAGCTGCGGGAGGCTGAACCCGCACGAAATGTCGAGTTTTCCTGCTCGGGTCCCTTGACCGTTTTTGCCGACCTCGGCTTGATGAGGATTGCCTTGCAGAATCTTTTGGGAAACGCCTGGAAGTACACTTCCAGAACGCCCAAGGCGCGGGTGAGCCTCACGGTTTCCCCGAAGCCGCAGGGACGGGTTTACATCGTCGAGGACAACGGGACCGGATTTGACATGAGTTCAGCTAAAAAACTGTTTCAGCCTTTCGTACGGCTCCACGAATCGAGTGACTTTGAGGGGAACGGAATTGGTCTTGCCCTCGTCGCCAGGATTGTGGCACGTCACGGCGGAAGCGTCTGGGCAGAGAGCGGGGCGGGGACCGGCACCCGTTTTTTCTTTACCTTGGGGGAAGCCGACGGCGTAAGATGAGTAAAATAAAGGGCACTTCCCGGGCTGGTATTCTCCTCTACGCCAACGCTCAAGGGCGGGAACTCGAAATGGGCCGCGATTTCGTGGATTTCCTTTTGAGTCTGGACGTGGACGTGGACATCCTTCTGGTTTTCAGGCCTGAACACCAGCGGAATGAAGTTTTTTTTGACCCCTTGCTCAAAAGAGCCCGCCGTGAGCGCTGGGCCTGCGTTTTTTTGGGACCCCAGCTGCGCGTCGCCGAGCTTCCCTGGGTGGAAAAAGGAGTCCTGGAAGATCTTCAACTCTTTTTCTTGCGCCCAGGAAGCCGACAGCCCGAGAATTTTCTGGACGAAGTGGAGGCCTTTTTTACTTCAAACAAGCCCAGAAAACGCACCCGGTCCGCCGTGCTTCACGTCAGCGTGGTCCGTGACCTTTCAGCTTCTAGCCTGTCGCAGGAAGCTTGGCTCATGTTGCGCGGAAAATCGGAACTGCTGGAAAAGGTTCCCTTCCTGATCGACTACCTGAGCCTGCCTTCGCAACCGAGCGCCCAAGAACCCCAAGAAATTCAGATCATCCAGCTGCGGAACGCCATTTTTGAAAAAGATGTTTCGATCAGAAGGCTCCAGCACAACGAAAAACGCTACAGGAAGTTTTTCGAGGACGACATCACCGGCGACTTTTTGATGGACCTGAACTGGAGACTCTTGGACTGCAACAGGACTTTTGCCCGAATTTTCGGGTTTCCTTCACTGGACTACGCTCTGGGCTACGATGTCAAACTTCTTTTTCCGTCCCGTGAAGAGCGGTCCAAGACCGTCGAAACCTTTTTGCGCCTTTTGGCTTTGGATTATTTCGAGCTGGAACTCGTGCGACCCGACGGCCATCCGGTCAACATCATCGCCAACGTGGTGGGCATCCGGGGGGATAACGGCCGGCTTTCGCAGGTCAGGGGCTTTCTTTTTGACAACACCCCCCGTAAAAACCTTGAGAAACAGCTCCGCGAATCCCAGAAAATGGAAGGTCTGGGCCGGCTTGCCGGGGGCGTGGCCCACGATTTTAACAACCTTTTGACCGTCATCAACGGCTACTCGGAACTCCTTTTGTCCGACCTGCCGCCCGACGCCCCCCAGGCCGCTGAATTGGGGGAAATCCTGCACGCAGGGCTCAAGGCCGCCGACCTGACCCGCCAGCTTTTGGCCTTTTCGCGGCGGCAGGTGCTGACGCCCCAGGTGATCGACCTGAATCAGGTCGTGCGCAAGATGGAAACCATGCTGCAGCGCCTGATGACGGAACGTGTCCGTCTTTTTCTTTACACGGAAACAGAGGCCGCCCGGTTGAAAGCCGACAAGGGGCAGGTCGAGCAGGTGATCCTGAACCTTGTCCTCAACGCCCGCGACGCCACGCGCGACGGGGGGCAGCTGATCGTGCGGACCTCGTCGGTTTCCATCGAGTCGTCGGTCTACGACTCTGCGGATTTTATCCTTCCGGGAAACTACGTGTGCCTCGAGGTCGCCGACACGGGGGTCGGGATGGATGAAGAGGTCCAGAAACGAATTTTTGAACCCTTTTTCACGACCAAGGCCCAAGGGAAGGGGACGGGCTTGGGACTTGCGACGGTCTACGGCATCGTTCAGCAATCAGGAGGCTACCTCAAGCTGGAGTCGGAGCCGGGCCGGGGCTCGCGCTTTTTGCTGTATTTTGACTCCTACAACGAAGCCGAGACCGAAGAGCCCGCGCGCGAAGCGTTCCTCCCCGTTCCGAAGGGAACTTACGAGTTGATCGCCCTTGTCGAAGACGAAGAGATGGTGAGGGAATACACCAAGAGAATACTCACCCGGTACGGCTACAGGGTGCAGGCCTTTTCGGACGGAAGTTTGGCCCTGAAGGCCTTGGCCGCGAACCCTGGGACCGTCGATTTGATCCTTACGGACATCGTCATGCCGACGATGACGGGGCCAGAATTAATTAGAAAATTATCGGAAACCGGGATTGACATTCCCTTTGTGTATATGTCAGGTTACACGGACGACGAAATCATCAGGCATGGCGTGTCGTCAAACCAGGTGATGTTTTTGCATAAACCTTTTAAATCCAAAGACTTGCTTGAAAAGATCAAGCAGGCTTTGGACCAGCGTAAGGAGTCTCGAAGATAGTCCGCACGATTCTTTTTTCCCTGTTGGCCCTCCTGGCGGCGTCTTGCAGCGCCCCCAAGGCGTTGCCCCCTTCGTCACAAACTACAGATGCCGTTTTAAGTCTTTACCGTACTCCGGCGCTTCGTCCCGAGGTTCTGGAATACTTCAGCCGCGTGACCGAAAACCCCAAGGTGGCCCAGACCATCCTCGAAGTTTGCAACCGCCTCAACTTCCCTCCGGCCCTGGCTTTTTCGATCGCCTGGAACGAAAGCAAGTTTGACCCCCTGGCCTTTAACCGCAATCCCGATTCTGTGGACCGCGGTCTTTTTCAGCTCAACTCCAAGGTTTTTCCTCTTTCGAGGGAGGCCGTCTATAATCTTCATACCAACACCAAACACGGTCTGGTCTTTTTCAAAGAGATCTACGACCGCACGGGGAACATCCCCGACGCCCTGGCGTATTACAATTCGGGGATTCCCAACGCCGAATCGCCGCACCTGCCGGCCTCGACCCGCGATTACATCCGGCGCATCCTCAAAGACCGCGTTGCCCTGGATCGGGGCGTCGTGGCCTGGCTGTATTTTTCTCACCAGACGATGCTGGCTTCCCGCTAGAAACCCTGCGCCTTCGTCCGAGTACCGACTTTCTTGACGAGCGGGGAGCGTCCGGGTAGTCTCTGGGCATGAGTTCTCTTTCTGCCCCTTGCCGTTTGGGTTCGGTCGTCGTTGGCGGCGGTAAAATCAGTTTATTGGTGGCCCTGCCTCCTGAAGCCGGAGCCTGGACAGAAAACGCCTGGACCGAACTGCGTGAACTGGGCGTTTGCGCAGTTCTTGCCGGATTTGACGCCCCCCCGACCGCTCAAAAATCAGGCCTTACTTTTTTAAAAGGACCCCAGGGCGGGCCCTGGAGGGGC
>JABEVL010000246.1 GCA_013043995.1 Spirochaetales bacterium
CAGGCCCGTTCCCGACGAAGCGATTTTGGCGATTCCCAGCGCCACCAAGGGGCAACTCAAAAAAATCTACGACACGCTGGTGGAAACGGGGATTCCCCGCATCCGGATTTTACCCGCCATCAGCCAGATCGTCGACGGTGAAGCCCACTTTGTCCTGACGCGGGAAATCGACCCCCAGGATCTGCTGGGACGCAACCCCGTGCAGATTTCCTTGCGGCAAAGTCTGCGCTACCTGCGCGGCAAGCGGGTCCTGATCACGGGCGCGGGGGGGAGCATCGGCGGCGAACTGGCGCGTCAACTCCTTTCAGGGGGGGCCGAACGCCTTTACATCCTGGGGCACGGCGAGAACAGCATCTACCAGATCGACAAGGAACTCCGTGTCCTGCAGTCGGGCGGCGTCGGCGAAAAAGCCACCATCGTGCCGATCGTCGCCGATCTCAAGGATCCGCACCACATCCAGTTTCTTTTGGAGCGCCTGAAAGCCGACGTGATTTTTCATACTGCCGCCCACAAGCACGTTCCCATGATGGAGGCCAACCCCGTTGAAGCGTGTTCCAACAACGTCTTCGGCACCAAAAACCTCCTCGACGCCGCGTTAAAGGCCGGGGTGAAGCGCTTTGTTCTCATTTCCACCGACAAGGCCGTCGAACCCAACTCTGTTTACGGTGTGACCAAGAGGATCGGCGAAGATCTCGTGCTGGACGCCAACAGCAGGGGAAACGGGCAGTACATGGTCGTCCGCTTTGGCAACGTCTTGGGCTCACGGGGGAGTATCATCCCCCTTTTCCGCGAGCAGATCCTTTCAGGCGGTCCTGTCACGATCACCGACAAACGCGCCACACGGTACTTTATGACGATTCCTGAAGCCGCCAGCCTCGTCCTGCAAACCGGCGGCGTCGGCCAGGGTGGCCACCGCTACCTTCTGGACATGGGCGAACCCGTCGTCATCGAAGACCTGGCGATGCAGATCATGAGGTTTTACGGCAAGCAGCCGCATAAGGACGTGGCCATCCAGTACATCGGCCTGCGTCCCGGCGAAAAAATTTCAGAACACCTCTACGGTCCTGACGAGGAACCCGTACCCACAAGCTACGCGCGCATCAACCGCCTCGTTTCTCGCACCGACCCCGAGGGTTCAGCGGTTCCCCTCAAAACTCTTTTGGAAAACCTCGGCCCCGTTTGTTTCTTTCACCCCGAGCAGGCTTCTTTTTACCGCAACCGCCGCACCCTTCGAGCCCTTCTTAGACAGGCGTATCCCACCCTCGAGGACAAGGATGAGCCAGAATTCTGACACCCCCCCGTTTATTCCCTTTTCCCGCCCAGAGCTCGGCCCCGAAGAAGAAACGGCAGTCCTCGCCGTCCTCCGATCAGGCTGGCTGACAACAGGGGCTCAAGCCCAGGCTTTTGAACAGGAGTTTGCCTCTTTTGCCCGCAAGCGTTGGGCACTGGCGGTCAACAGTGCCACAGCGGGTCTGCACCTGGCCCTCGAGGCCCTGGGCGTGGGCCCGGGCGACGTCTGCGCCGTCCCGGTTTACACCTTTACGGCCACCGCGGAAGTTGTGCGTTACCAAGGCGCCGATCCGGCGTTTCTTGACTGCGGACCCGCGAGCCCGAATTTTGATCCCGAACGTCTGGAGGACCTTTTGCGCCGTCAAAAAGTCAAGGCCGTCCTGCCGGTTCACCTGACAGGGGAACCCTTTGACGAGGACGCCCTGAGCTTTCTTCAGGAGCGTTACGGCTTTGCCGTCGTGCAGGATTCGGCTCACATGATCCCCTCACGGAAGGCCGACGGTTCGCTTTGGGGGAGTGGGGGAAATGCGGGCGTTTTTTCTTTCTACGCCAACAAAAACATGACAACCGGCGAGGGGGGAATGATCGTCACCGACGATGAGGCGCTGGCGCAGAGGATGAGGAGGATGCGGCTTCACGGCATTGACCGCGACGCATTTGACAGGTTCACCTCTCAAAAACGCCAAGGCTGGGCCTATCAGGTCGTCGCGCCCGGGTTCAAGTACAACATGACGGATCTTGCCGCGGCAATCGGGCGCGAACAGCTCAAGAAAGCCGAAGCCTTTTGGCAACGGCGCCGCGACCTCGTAAAAACCTACCTGCAGGGACTGGGATCGATTCCGGCCCTAAGGCTTCCCCCCTGGCGTGACGATCATAACTGGCACGTTTTTAGCCTCAACCTTGTGCCGGAACTTTTGAGCGCCGATCGCGGCGGCTTCGTCGAGGCCCTGACCCAGGAGGGCATCGGCGTATCGGTCCACTACACCCCATTGCACCGCATGATTTACTGGAGGGACCGCTACAACCTGAGTCCCGCCGATTTTCCCAACGCCGAAGCCCGGGGAGCGACGACATTTTCCCTCCCCCTCTACCCCGGCTTGACCGACGGGCAAATCAACCGCGTCATCCAAGGGGTTCAGCGGATCTGTCAAAAGCTGACCCGGAAGGCAGGCTGACTTGGCACTCCGCAAAAAACCGACACCTGTGCAAGACCCTCTTTTTCGTCCGGACCCTGAGGTTTTTGAAAGGCCCAAGGGGGAAATCTTCGGCTTGACCCTGCGTTCCACGACCTCGTACGGGCAGTTGACGGGCATGGTCTATCCGCCCCTCCCCGAAGGCTTCATCCTCGTTCTGCACAAGGACATCCCCGGGAACGAAACCTTTCAGGTCATGAAAAGCCGTTTTCCGACCCTGAACGGGGGCATGCTGAACTACATCGGCGAGCCCATTGCCCTCGTCGCCGGCCCGACTGAGGCCGAAGTCCGGGCTTGGGCCCAAAAAGTCCGTTTCGTTTTTCGCAAGGCGTCGATCGAGGATTTTTCGGCCCGCAAACTGGACGTCAAGGTCAAAACTCTTTCAGGCGGCCACTTCATCCCCGACGAATCCCTCGAAACGCTCCGCGTGGAAGGCATATACAGCACAGGTACCCAGGACGCCGGGATAACGGCCCCCTGCGAGGTCCTGGCCAACGTCCGTCCCGGCGAGGCTGCCATCAAGGTGAACAGCCAATGGCCGGGCAGTGTCGCCCACAGCGTCGCCCGAGCTCTGGACGTTCCCCCCGTTCAGGTGAAGGTTCTGGCCAAACCCACCTCGGCCCACCAAAACGGCCAGGTTTGGTTCCC
>JABEVL010000247.1 GCA_013043995.1 Spirochaetales bacterium
CTTCTGAACTCAGACGCATAGGTGCAACCTGGGGGGGAAGAGGCGAAATTTTATCCAGCAGATGTCCTGCCGCAATTCCGGTTTCATTACCGGCACCTAAGGCTTTTACAAAGATTTCGCTGTTCGAAAAAGGTGAGGCCAGCACGGCGCTCTTTCCTATCGCATCGCCGATGGCAATCCCAAGGGATTTACATTTTTCCCAGGCCTGACGGAACTGAGTCCATTCAGGGGACCTTGCAAGGTCTTGAACAGCACGGTTTGACTGGTCAAGGAAATGATAAAAATTTTCAGGATTCTGGGTTTTCCACGTATTCCAAGCCAGGATGGAAGAAACAGTTTTCACGGCTTCAGGACCTGGAAAAAGAGCAAAAGGTGGAACCGCTGAATGTTCTAACCGTGTCCAGGTGGGAAAAAGTCCCCCTTGAAAAAGACCAAGGCCGCCAAAAGATGAAGTTGCAACATCGTAACCCGACCCCCGGCCTCCTTGTGAAGATCGGTGGGCTTGAATAGCTTTTTGAGTGGTGGCTTGCTGATCCCAACAGCGATTCCAAGTATCCCAGACGGCGCAAAGGGACAAAGCGATCCCCGCAGAAGAGCCAAGTCCGAGTTTGCGGCCATTTTGGTCAAAAAACTGAGACGAATCAAGTTGGATCAAAATTGGAGGAAATCTGAGCAGCTTTGCGTTCTTCCAAAGGCACATGACCACAGATTCTACAAGGCTTCCATGGGATGCCCCGTCACGATCGGGTGTCCAGAGCTCACCTCCTCCCGGCCAGATACCTTCAACTGTAAAATCGTTCGACTCCGTTACTGTAACTTCAAGCCGAACGTCAACCGCCGCCCCCAACCCTAAACCCCCGGGTTCCAAAATGGCGTACTCTCCGGCCCATAGAAGGTTGCCTGGAACGCTGAGGCGAAACGCCCTCATGGGTTTTCGCCGTGTCCAAGTTCGATATCGGGACCAGGACGAGCGGCCATCCAACGTACGTCTGGAAGCTGAGTTTCGAGTTGCCGTTGGATGTCGGTCAGTTCATCTGCTGGACAAAAGATTTTGACCTGCGGCCCCGCATCCATGGTTTCCCAAACGTTGGCGCCTTCTTTTCTAAGGTTTTCCAAGGTATGGAGAATGGCGACACTCTGAGGTTGCCACAAGATCAGGGGGGGAGAACTCGTGAACATTGTTGCAAACATGCGAAGGTAGCTTTGACGTATGAGGGGGCCCAGTGTCGCCCAATCCCGATGTTCTAAAGACTCAAGGGATCTTTGAAGGAGCTCCACGCTGCTAGTGACCCATTCCGAGAAATAAGGGCTGGTTTTTCGGCTGACCTCCATGGCGTTTCTACTTGAAACAGCTTTGGAGTTCTCGCTGACGATACCGATCAGAATGCGAAAATCAGGCCAAAAATCCTGGTGATGCAAGGGGAGGGCCCACCGACTTCCTGCGTCCAAAAGGGTGAACCCACCAAAAATGGAACGAGCAGCGCTTCCAGAACCCTCACGGGCCAGTTCTGACATTCGTGTCAGGCTGGGGCGGGGAAGCCGTGAATCGAGTTGCTCTGCCAAAGCAAAAAATGCGCCGGTGAGGGCGGCAAAGCCTGAAGAGGACGATGCCAAACCCGCTGCAGTGGGAAAATTATTTTGCGATTCAACTCGAAAAAATGTTCCGTTCAAGCCCGCCTCAGCTTTGAGGCTGTTCAAAAAGGAGGCAAATCTTTGGGTTGGTTGCAATAGGCCATTCACCCAGATTTCATCTTGAGGCTCAGAATTGACACAAGCACGAGTCAGGGTTGTAAGTTCGTCCAGGGTGACAGCAAGGCTGCCCGTGGCTGGTGTATTGGCGATTACATCGCTTTTACCCCAATATTTAATCAGAGCAAGACTGGGATGGGCTTTGGCGCTTCCCCAAATCATCTAAAACTCCTTGTTGGGCCCCTGCCCAAAGCGTCGCTGGTGAAGGCTCATATGGCCCCTTTGAATTCCTTCACCCGTCAATGCGAATAACGCTGCAAAATTCTGGGCAAGACCCAGTGCCGCTGCAAGACGCGAAAGCTTCGCAGCGTCGGGGCGTCTTAATAATTCAAGATTTCTTAAAACTCCTGGATGCACGTTCACGGCTCCCCCAATCGTAGCAAAAACGGTGGGGATTTCAAGGTAGCCTGAAAGAAAGTCGCCGTTTTTTTCGTACCGGCTGAGGGCGCGGTACCTCCCTGTACGGGCAGCCCAAGCGTGAACGCTGGCTTCAATGGCACGGGTATCGTTTCCTGTTGCCAAAGCCAGGGCACTAACCCCGTTCATAATCCCCTTATTGTGAGTCACGGCCCTGGCAGGGTCCAAGTCTGCTATCTGAGCTGCAAGGACGATGCGGCGAGCGGCTTCGGGACCGTCGATGGACCCTTTTGCTAAAAAACGCACAGGGAGACAAAACTCGGCAGTTGCTCTACGTTTTGAACCGTCGTTCGAAAGGATGGCAAGAAGCTTTTGAGCCTTCAACCGAGACCCTAAAAATGCTGAAATACCTTCGGCCATCGTATTGAGAAGGTTGGCCCCCTGCGCGTCGCAGACGTCGACATCGAACTCTACGACCATCAGGTTTGGTAATTGTTCAAGGGTTCGAAAACGTATATCCCTCAGTCCCCCCCCGCGGGCTTCCATTTTGTTGAGATGCTCACGCGCCTGAAGTGAAATATCTTCCAAATGTTTGAGAAAAAGCTCTTGTGAAGCTCCAGCTGTCGACGTCTTCGCCTCAAGCCAAACTTGAGCGGTCATGATTGATCGAGTTACAGTTGTTTTTAGGTTCCCTGCCGAAAGAATTTTGGCTGCGTAATTTGCAGCGGCGATCACTGAAGGTTCCTCAGTGGCCAAAGGAACGTCCAACAACTCCCCGTCCAAGGGAAGGGCTTGGACGATTCCCTGAGGAACATGAAACCAGCCCACTGAATTCTCGACCATGCGATCAGCAATGTGGGGGTCAAGTTCCGAACCCTCAAAATGGGGTGAGGGGAATTTCCCTTTCAAAATTTTTTGCCGCTCTTCGAGGGAGAATTTTCTGAAATCACGAGGGAGACTTTCCATTACCACTTCCTGAAAGGGCGTTTGAAACTTTTAAGTTGATGTTCAAATTCGAGGCTAAAATCCAGAGGAACATGACGAAGCTGGGTGATGTCGCTGGCTCCGGAGAGAAGCATAGACGTTTTTAGGGCCTTTTCGACGCTCGCGATCACCTCTAAAACAACCTCTCGACCTCCGTTGCGTGCTGCTCGAATCAGGGGAAGGGCCATGCCGCCGAGCCGAGCGCCCAGTGCCAGAGCCTTGGCAAGATCAACACCCGAACGAATGCCCCCCGAGGCGATCAAGGGAACGTCTTTGCGGCGGGCGATTGCTGCTGTGGCGAGGGCGGTTGGCCACCCCCAATCTTTAAAACCTTGGGCAGCTGATTGTTCCCAACTTTGACCTCGAAAAGCTTCGACACTGAGCCAGTTTGTACCGCCAGATCCTGCAACGTCGATCCAAGATGCCCCTGAATTTAAAAGAAACCTCGCCTCTTCTGGGTGAATTCCAAAACCCGTTTCCTTGACAATGACGGGCAGGCGAGCTGCGGCAAAAAAACGTTTTAAAAGAGAACGATGCCCGCGGAAATCGCGTTCTCCACCTTCTTGAAAAAGCTCTTGACCGGGGTTCAAGTGGAGAGCGAGTGCGTCGACCTCAAGTTTTTTTGTCCACTCGAAAAGGGTCTTGAAAAGATCGCGTTTTTCTTCGTGAACGAGTTCTTGGACGCCTAAGTTGGCAAAAATGGGAACGTCAGGAGCTAGATGCCTCAGACGAAAGTGCTCAAGCACCTCGGGATGGTGGAACAACACCCTCATCGAGCCCATCCCCAAAGGAATTCGGGCCGACTGTGCGGCCATGGCCAATTCCTTGTTCAGCCTGTAGCCTTCCTCAGATCCTCCGGTCATACTCGAAATCAATAGAGGCAAACGGACGGTTCGCCCCAGAAATTGTGTTTCAAGACCAAGGTGGTCCCACGAAGTTTCCGGAAGAGCTTGGTGACGAAACTTCACGTGATCAAATCCGGTTTTTCCCGACTCCAGGTCCCATCCGGGCTGAGTGCAGATTTCAATGTGGGCCGTCTTTCTTTGGCTCAACCCCGAATCAGGCTTGATCGTATTCACGGTATCCATCCTCTCTTAGCCGTGCAAGACGAAAAGCGCCTGCGGGTGCTGGTTTTTTTTTCAGAAGTTCCGGGTAATTTTGTGAGTTTTTTTCGATTGAAACCCATTCCAGGTAAGTTGTCCAATCTGAATCCGGTTCTTGTTTTAAAAGTGTGTCAAAATCCCAGTTAGGAATGACAGAAAGAGCTTGAGGAGTGACTTGTCCCGTCCAGACGGCCATGGTGTTGCCTGAGCCATAACTCGCCAACAAAACCTTACGCCCAATCAGGTCTGGACCCAGATTTACCCATCTCTCTTTGAGGGCATAACCGAGTGATAGCCAAAGGCTACCGGTGTAGAGGTTGCCAATTTCAGAGGCAGGTTTGAGGGAAGCAAAAAAACCACGTTCCTCGAGATACTCACGAGTTTGCAAGGAGTCAAAACCAAGGTGCAAGGCAAAGAGTTTTTCGAGTGCTCCTACAGGCATTTTTGCATAGGGGACATGAAGCGCAAAAATATCGATGCTTCGAAGTTCTGCGGCGGGCTCAATTCCCGCCCGCACACAATGGTCAAGAAAAGCCGAGAGTAAAGATTCATTGTAGCAGGACAGTGAAAAACCGCCGCGGACTTTAGCTGTTGTGCTCCCCAGGGGACGGAAAAAATCATCGACGTCCTGACTAAAAAATCCTGCAGTTTTAAGGTCAAATGTCAAAACCTTGGGATCCTGGGTGAGCCAAAGCGCACAGGCACCCGCACCTTGAGTTACTTCAGCAGTTGAAGGAGTTGCGTATCGGGCAATATCAGAGGTTAGGACGATAGAAGAATCGTTCGGATTCCCAGCGGCTTGAAGGTAGGCGAGGGTGGTCAACGCTGCTAGGGAACCGCCCGCACAGGCGTGCTGGAGCTGAAAACTGGAAAGTGAAGAGGGTAGCTTGAAACCTGCTTTTTGCAAAAGCCCCAGAACGTAGTTGGAACCCGACTTTGACATATCAACAGAGGTTTCACTCCCCAGAGCCAAAAACCGTATCCCGCTCAAATGATGTTCCAATTGACCGCTCAGAAGTTTTCGCAAAGCTTCGCTGGCCATGGTGATCGGATCTTCCCAAATTTCAGGGAAACGCATCGAAATTTGTCCCGTTGAGGCAAGTGCGCGATGGAGATGTTTTTCAAGATCAGGATTTTCTTGAATTCTTCTCGCAGCCAGCTGGGATAAGCTGATTCGGGGGCGAGGTGCATAAACAGAAAGGTCGGAAAGTCCAACTGAAACCAATTTCATGCGTGAAGTATACCCGGAAGGTAGGATTTAAGGCAAATCGAGGAGGATGGGCTTCCAAATAGAATCAAAAATAGGGTAAATTTCCCCCATGAAAA
>JABEVL010000248.1 GCA_013043995.1 Spirochaetales bacterium
ACCTCAAAATAGCACGATTTTAAAGCATGTTCGTCATCGACTTCATAGCTGGTGTAGCTGAACTCTTCGAGGGTACGGCCAAAAATCCGTTGCTTTTGCAAAAATTTGTCCCTGAGTTTTTCGTCTTTAAAAACCGCTAGGACTTTTCTTTGTTCGTAGCTTCCGCAAAAAACTAAAAACACCTTCATATCTGCCCCTTAGTCCAGGTACAAAACGCCATTCCGAGTGTCTTGAATCCACTTTGCCATAAGACGCCGAAGCTGTTCGGAGTAGTCCACCGGACCAAGTGGATTATTGTCACACCTAGCCTTAAAAACCGCCTTAAGACTGGGTTGAACTTTGAACGTGAACGTCTCTGAAAGAGGCTCTTTAAGGTCCAAGGTCTCCTGGTAGGACACGGATTCTTTTTTCTTTGCCATGTCATCACCTCCGTGGTAAGATGCCGTCATTGTACATACGTTGACAGTACGTGTCAATAGAATATAAGATACTATTGACGGCATTTGGGGCTTGCACTAGAATGGCCTAGGATTGGAAAGGGGCCTGGCCCCGGGGGAAAGTTGTGGCATACGTCGAAAATCTCGGTTCGTACCAAGTATCAAAGGAACAGCGCAAGCGACTGGATTATTTTGCGGAATTGTGCAGACGTGGAAGCTTGGTCGAGGCGAGTATCCGCTCAGACCTAACACCAGGGAAACTGTCATTCCGTGCCATGTGGGCTGCTGACAAGACCGGAAAAAGTATGCTGACGTCGGGCATTATCTGGCAGAATGGACGGATGAACTTCAAGAATGAGATTGTGCGCAGCTCCTAGTGTAGTTGGAATCAACCGCGAGCAAATGTACTCTTTTCTCGCGGTCCCGCTCGGTGAGAGCGGCGCGGACGAAAGAGGAACGTAAGGTTAAAAGGAAAGATATGAACGATACAATGCACCCTGAGAAACAGACGACACCCTCCATGAGCCGAGTTGACCTGTGGAAGCGCTATGAGGCACAAACTGGACGGACTGTTTGTGCCGAGGCCCCGGTATCGAGTACGTTCACTGGCTCGAAAATCTTTGTCTGACTCGGGAAAACGGCCAGGCTTGAAACCTCCCAAGTCTTTGTTGCCCCTGAATCAAACGATTCCTGAAAAGCTTCAAACAGAAGTTAAAAAGGCCGTTGTCTTTGACCAGCTTAAACGAGCGGAAGCGGCCCGATCCTGGGCCGCGACGGTGGATTTAGATGCCGAGGTCGAAACGTTTTTAAAGACCAATAAAAGCAAGAAAACTGTTATCACCTACCGGACAAGCTTGGTGAAATTCTCTTCCTGGTGTGCTTCCCAGGGTTCTGATCCTCTTTTTTTTTCTCCAGCCGAGGCTGATTCTTGGATTTTGGAGCTTTCAGGAAAAAATGCTCCAGCTACCGTCCGAAAGGACGTTGCTGTAGTTTCTGGCTTTTATTCTTTTCTGGAGCGACGGCTTTCCTGGGCGGCCCGTCGGCAGGGCTGGGACGGATTTTTTAACCCTTTTAGGCAGTCCAGGGCAATCCCTAAGCGAAAGGCTCAGACAGTTCTGGTCCCCTCGGCTGAAGATGTTCAGACAATGCTGGGGGGTTTTCCCCCGCTTGAGGCGGCGGCTGTCGCCGTGATGGCATACCGCGGCCTTCGCGTTGGGGCGCTCCCCGATCTGGTGATTTCAGGTGACGACGAATTCAGGACCACAACTAAAGGCCAGACCTATTCAGGGCTGCTCCCCGATGTGGTTGTCAGTTCAATCAGGTCGGCCGGCCTCGATGCTCAGCGACCTTTCAAGGGGATTTCTGTTGAGGTTTTGACGGCCAGAGTTTTCTACCTTTCGCGCAAGCTCTACCGGGAAGGAAAGCTGCGCTCGGTGTTTTCAGCACACAAACTGCGGCACTTTTTTGCAGTTCAGGCGTACACCGAGACGCGCGATATTTTTACGGTTAAACAGCTCCTCGGGCACAGCTCCATTTCGACAACGGAAATCTATCTCAAGAGCCTCGGACTTGATCCTCTAATCTAAGGTCAGTCTTCCGTCTCGGCTGGGTCGTTTCCTCGCTTTTCTTCGAGCCAGTCTACCAGGGCGAAAGCTTGACCTGTAGTTAAGCCTTTTAGCTTTTGGATCAAAACCTTTCGGTCAACGCCGAAATAGGCCAACACGTCAGGCTCCTCATCCTGGGTGTCCGCAAGTACAGCTCCAACTATGACCCCTGCCGGTTCGTAGATTGTCGATAATGCGTTATTCAACATCAGATTGAATTCGCTCTGGGTGAATAAGTCTTTAATGGTTCGTCGGTCCACCGCTACAATCTCGTGATAGCGGTCTGCAACGATGGTTACGGCTTTGGATAGTCCGCCATATCGTTCGACTAAAGGACCAAGTTTCGCCGCCATTTCGACGTTTACATAGATACTAGTTCGGCCTGTTTTTAACCCCATGTCGTTTTCCTCTTTACGATTAAAAGTACTACCATGGCCGTACTGTCAAGGTTTTTGTTCGTTTGGCGACTAAAGAAGGGATGTTGGCTGCCCTTTGAAAATGTCCAAGTCGAGGGGGGTTAGGTCAGGGCGCATTGGGGTATCCCGTGGCAACTGGCAGCTCTCCAAAAGACTGCGCCAAACGTGGTAGTGCTTGACGCCTGTTTGAAACCAGTAATTGAGGGTGGTTCGGTGCATGCCCATCAGTTTCGCAAAGTTCGTGAAAGAGATACTTTCTGAGATAAAATTGCCGATTAGGCCAATGGCAATTTCCGGCGGCACAGGGGCGAATTTCTTAGGGTCTGCCTTAAAGAGGTTTTTTCTTTCCGATGATTTTTCCGTGCCTTTTCGCAGATCGAAGACTTTTTTTCCATCAATTTCCCCGGTAGCCGACCACCGCAGATAAATCATCCTGAAGTAGGCGACTTCAAAGTCCTTGCGAGAATTAAAGAAAAATTGTCGACCGTCAGCTAACCTAATTTTCAAAATGGAAGCTGAGTTTACCAGTTCTATCCATGCTGAGTTGGGCCTTGTATGTGCGTCCTGAATCATGTTTGAAGCTCAAAAAACGGGTTTTCTGTCCTGATAACAGAATTTTGGCAGAGGTTTCCGATATCTCGGTTCCCTTGACTTTCATCGAAAGAGTAAACCGGCAGTTCGGATTTGAGCAAGCCCAGAATGTTTTTTTACTTAGAATTGGAGCCGAACAAACAGGGCAGTTTCCAACGGTTGTTGGGATTACTGGGGAGTGGATTGGGTCATTTTTGACCTTTTCGACCGATTTAATTATAAACCCTTTCGTGTTTTCCAGGAACCCGGCAGGGTCTTTGAGCAGTGCCGCCTCCCAAAGGGCTGTCTCCTCTGGGTTAGCAATTTGAGCAAGGGGCGTCTTTTTGATGTAGTCGATCAAAAAAATTCCTTTTTCCTTCGCCAGGAGAGCTTTCCCCTTACGCTCGACGTATCCGTGGGATATAAGTATTTCGATTATCGCAGCCCTGGTGGCTTCGGTTCCAAGCCCGGCTGGGATTATATTCTCATCCTCGGTCTCTTTTGTGTAGAGCCTGGCAGGGTTGCGCATGACTGCAAGGATGGAGGCTTCGTTGTAGGTTTTTGGTGGTTTGGTTTTTGTTTCTTTGAGGCCCGATTTAATACCGCGGCCTGACACTTGTTGACCCTCGCCAAGGTCGGGCAATTGTTGATCCTCGTCAGCGTCGTCTTTAGGCTCTGTTTTTTGAGGGTAGATTGCAAGCCACCCCTTGGATTTGATTACGGTGCCTTGCGCGTAGAAATCGTGTTGGTTGGCTCGAAGAAAAACCTGGGTTTTAAACTCTTGGGAATCCGGTGAGAAAGCGGCTGCAAAGGATCTCAGAACTAACTCGTAAATCTTTTTCTCGTCGGGAGGCAATTCTGAGGGGGCTGGAGCCAAAGGGAGCAGTGCATGGTGGTCCTCAAGATGTGCATTATCAAAAACCCGCCTATTGGCGGCGTCGATTTTTGACTGATCAAATTGAGCAAATACGGCAGGATAGGTCTCATTGAGGGTCGTAAAAAGCTTTGAGACCAGATTCACGTCAGATTCGCCGAGCACCCGGGAGGGGGTTCGAGGGTATGAGAGGATTTTGTACTCCTCATAGAGTCGTTGAGCTAGGTCTAGGGTCTTCTGGGCTGAGAATCCAAAGAAATTATTTGCTTCGATTTGTAGGGCGGTCAGGGAAAAAAGTTTCGGTGGATTGCGCGATACGTCAGTTGTTACGACAGAGGACACCGCCGCAGTAAAAGGGTCAGACAGGTCGTGCATAACTGTCTTGGGTTGGTCTGACTTGTCAAAAAGAGTTTTTAGTGGGTCTCTTGAGGCCAGAAGCCTTGCCTTGAATTCATGATTTGTGGAGGTCTTGAACGTCACCTCGAGAGCGTACTGCGATACTGGGACAAAACCCGCGATTTGTTGGTGTCGCTGGCACAAAATTGCTAGGACGGCCGTCTGGACACGGCCAACGGGAAACGTGTCGACATTGCCCAACAGACACGTCACAAGACGGGAGAAGTTGATTCCAACCAACCAGTCGGCATGTTGTCTGGCCTCTGCGAGGGTGAAAAGCTTATCAAACTCCGAGGATGGGCGTAGCGAGTTAAGGGCTGCGGAAATCACCTGAGGCGTTAACGCCTCAGAGGTCCAGAAACGTTCGATTTTCCCCGACCAGGAAAAGTGGTTGAGAATTTCTCTGCCGATCAATTCGCCCTCCCGACCGGCGTCGGTGGCAAGCACTACTTTTTCGGCCTTCGACAGCAGCGCTTTGATTGTCTCCAAATGGTCTTGGATATTTCGTCCGGTGATGGGTTTCTTCAGGAACTTTGTTGGAATCACTGGCAGATTTTGGATAGACCATTTTTTCCAACTAGAGAGGTAGTCGTTCGGGTCCAACAGCTCAAAAAGGTGCCCGAAGGAGTAAGTGATAAAAACGTCTTTAGTTTCAAAGTAACCAGTCGCCCGTTTTGCTTTGTAGTACGCGGCGAATTTTGACGCCACGTCTGGTTTTTCAGTCAGAATGAGGGTCATTTGCGTGTTCCTCGACTAGATTTCGTAATGATTCTTTTGAAAGACTTGTCAGCGTACATCTAAGACTAAATGCCTCCCAGAAGTCACTCGACAGACTCGGCATTAGGTCGCCCCAGTGGAAGCGCAACAATTCAAGGGCGTCCTTGGCGTGGAAATATTCCCTTGGTTTGTAGAACTCGGCAAGAATTTTTGATTTTGGAGCGCCAAAAAGAGGAGTCTGGGGAAAACGAGTGTCGATCAGGTAGGCTACCGTGGGAGAGGTCGGGTATTTGTATAGATAAAAAGGCTCATAGGACCAAAGGATTTTGGGGGCCTTCTTACTCAGAACGTCCACAACGGCACTACCTTTTTTGACAGGTCTGAGAGTGATACAGGTCCAAAGTGCCTTGAATCGAAAGAATCTGCGGGCGGATTCATCAGCCAGGCCTCACCCGGGGAAAGCTGGCCGTGAAACGAATACAGTATTAGGGTCGGGTACTTGTACCGAAAGTCTGGCCGTGGGCCCAGGTATTTGCCGTTAATATAAACCCCCGCCGAAGAGTCATCTATTTTTGATGGAGCTTCTGCGGCGATTGTCTTGAGCAAAAACGGCGGGATGAACGGATACTGGAACCGATCTTCGAGGGCCGTTTTGGGAACTATGACTATGTCACCGACTTTCGGGGCCGTATCAGTTTTCCAATATATCCCCTCCGGCAGGGACGGCGTTGAGTTGATTGTTATATGGTCAAGCAGATAAAAGAGAGCCGCCACCCCAAGGACAACGAATGACCAGCCGAAAAGTCTTTTCTTCATTTTAGTGGTCCACCAAGTTGTCGTATTGGGCTTGTAAACGGATTGTGTCGGAGTATTTGTCGGAATTGTCGTACCATAACCAAAAGCCGATTATAGCAACGACGGCTGAGATAGCTGTGCCGCCGTATCCGGCTATCTCGGTTGGTTTAAGGTAAGAGCCGTTGACGTAGTTAAGGGAGTCCAATGTGACCAACGTTGATGTGCCCAACCACAAGAGGAACGTTCCTGTCGCGCCTATCCCCATAGTTGTCCCGCCGACATTGCGCCAATAGTAGTAGGTATTGAGGTCGTTTTCGAACGGGCTTTTAGGAGCGTTGTCTGAAAACGGGTTGTTAGGGTCTGTTGGGCCTGTTCCAGGGTTCACGTTTTGATCTGGCGCGGGTGGAGCAACGGAAGTACCACCGCCGTCCGTGAACGGCGGTTGTGGCGATTTAGAGGTTTGTTGAGCGAAGGATGGAAC